>JACSRQ010000208.1 GCA_014879675.1 Ignavibacteria bacterium | reverse complement strand
CCATACTAACTAAACTTACTCATTTAAACTTCAGATTACAAACATACGAGATTACAAACATACGAGGGGTGATATTATTATCGTTCCTTATGTCCAGACCGATGAAATAGTATTCGCTGAGGTTTAGCAACAAGAAAGCCCAAATGGAGTTAACATTTGGGCCTGCCTTTTATTGATCGTTCATTTGACAATCGGGAACCCCGCTTTCGCGGGGATTAAACAATAATTATCTTCTTACCTGGTAATTCGGCGCTTCCTTGGTTACGATTACATCATGCGGATGTGATTCCTTCAATCCGGCATTAGTAATTTCTATGAACTTAGCGTTCTTCTGCAATTCCGCGATCGTGCCGCAGCCGCAATAACCCATCGCTGCCCTGAGTCCGCCGACCATCTGGTAAATTACATCGCTTAACGGACCTTTATAAGGTACGCGGCCTTCGATACCTTCGGGTACAAGTTTAGAGAGCTCTGATTCCGGGTCCTGGAAATACCTGTCGCCGCTGCCTGCTTTCATAGCTTCGAGCGAACCCATTCCCCTATACATTTTGAATACGCGGCCTTCGTACAGAACTTTCTCGCCGGGTGATTCTTCCGTACCTGCGAGAAGTCCGCCTACCATGATACAATCCGCACCGGCCGCAATAGCTTTCGGAATATCGCCTGTCTGCTTTATTCCGCCATCGGAAATGATAGGAATTTTATACTTTGCCGCTGCTGATACTGCATTGAACACCGCTGTTATCTGCGGCATACCAACACCTGCCACCACACGGGTTGTGCAAATTGAGCCTGCGCCTATTCCAACCTTCACTGCATCAACTCCTGCCTTTATCAGATCAAGTGTACCTTCGGCGGTAGCTACATTGCCTGCTATGACATCTATATCAAACTTCTTCTTGATCTCCTTCACCATTTTTATCACACCTGCAGAGTGACCATGAGCCGTATCAACAACCACCACATCAACGCTTGCTTTTACCAGGGCTGCAACCCTATCCAGTGTATCTGCAGCGATACCAACAGCCGCACCACAAATGAGCCTGCCGTGCGAATCTTTGGCGGCAAAGGGGTGCTTTTTCCGTTTGATGATATCTTTAAATGTTATGAGACCTTTTATTTTTCCGTGCTTATCAACAACAGGAAGTTTTTCTACCTTATGCTTTTGCAGAATTCTTTCCGCCTGTTCAAGCGTTGTACCAACCGGTGCGGTAACCAAATTCTCCTTTGTCATAAGCTCTGAGACCTTTGTGTTCTGATTTGGTTCAAACCTCAGGTCACGGTTCGTTAAGACGCCGATGAGCTCGTTATCATCATTAATTATGGGGAAGCCGGAAATCTTATACCTTTCCATAAGCCTGTTAGCGTCACCTACGGTCTGATTTACCTTCAGTGTAATTGGATCCAGTATCATCCCGCTCTCACTTCTTTTCACCCTGTCAACTTCCGATGCTTGCTTTTCGATCGACATATTCTTGTGCAATATGCCAATGCCGCCTTCACGCGCCATTGCAATAGCAAGCTCACTCTCGGTAACGGTATCCATAGCCGCAGAAAGTATCGGAGTATTTAAAGTGATGTTCCTTGTTAAACGTGCTGAGATATTTACGTCCCTGGGTAAGACCTTTGACTCTGCGGGAACGAGCAGAATATCATCAAAGGTAATCGCTTTGGTAATAATTTTTGTATGTGCCATAGCAAATATAGCGAAAAAATGATTTAATTAAAAACCCACTGATTTTGGCATTAATTCTGAGATTTTAGGTATCAATTGCGGTAAATGCAATGTTTTAAAGCGAATAGAATTGCCCTTATATCAGTACTTCATATTTAAAAACAGGGAAATGTGGTGAGAAATAGTGAGTAAGAGTACTTTTGTTTTGGTCAAATCATTTTCAAGCGGGATTTTCAACGGCTAGATTGTCTTCGTCGTCGGTTTCTTTGTATTTCTTTAGATCCGGGTTTTGAGCTTTATGCCTGGATAGATACGTGTAAATAGCGGGTACAATGAATAGTGTCAGGAAGGTAGAGAATATCAAGCCGCCAACAATTGCTATACCAAGAGATACACGGCTGCCGGCACCTATACCGATAGCGATCGGAAGCGCCCCAAGCGCGGATGCGATACTCGTCATCATGATGGGCCTGAACCGCTGAACTGCGGCTTCATCAACTGCATCCTTAACACTCATACCTTCTTCTTTTTTCTGGTTGGCAAATTCTACAATAAGGATCGCATTTTTGGTAACTAGCCCTATGAGCATAATTATCCCGATTTGGCTGAAGATATTAAGGGTCATACCGAATACCCAAAGCGAGAGCAAAGCGCCGAATAATGCAAGCGGTACAGTCAACAGAATGATAAACGGATCAATGAAACTCTCGAATTGTGCCGCGAGCACCAGGTAGATGATAACAAGTGCGAAAACGAAAGTAAACAGCAGGCTTGATGAGCTGTCTTCAAAATCCTTTGATTGCCCTGCCAGCGCTGTATTGAATTCCGGTGTAAGCACCTGTGTTGCTACACGCCGCATAGCGGCAATGCCATCTCCTAAAGTGTAACCCGGCGCCAGACCCCCGGAAATTGTAGCAGAAGAATACCGGTTGAACCTGAAACGGGTTGTAGGCGCAGCCTGTTCTGTTAGCGTTACAAGATTATCAAGCTGTATAAGCTCACCGTTTTTATTGCGAACAAAGAGGAATTTAAGATCGTATGGATTATCTCTTTTATCCCTTGTTACCTGTCCCAATACCTGGTATTGTTTGCCTTCTTTTATAAAGTAGCCGAATCTCTGGCTTCCGAAAGCGATCTGCAGCGTTGAAGCAACATCACTGAAAGAAACTCCAAGATCTGATGCTTTTTGCCTGTCAATAGAAAGATTTATTTCCGGTTTATTGATCTTAAGGTTCGCATCTACAAAAGTAAGCTCGGGCTGCTTTTTTGCTTCCTCCAGGAATTTAGGCATAAACTCCGAAAGCATCTCGAATTCCGGAGCCTGAAGCACAAACTGCACGGGCTGACCGCCGAAACGCCCGCCAATTGTAGGCGGCTGTGACGGGAATGCCCGTATTCCCGTAATGGAATTGATCTCTTTAGAAAGTTTATCATATATTTCCTGCTGTGATCTCTCGCGCTGACCAGGCGGAAGCAGATACATATTTATGAAGCCGCTATTTACCTGCCCGCCGCTGCCAACATTAGTTATCGGGGTCTGAATCTCAGGAGTTGAAGTAAGTACCACCTCAGTAAGATCATCCATGTACTTCTGCATATACTCAAATGTTGCGCCCTCGGGTGCGGTAGCCTGGATCCTGATATTTGAACGGTCTTCAAGCGGTGCAAGCTCGCTTTTTATTGACGAGCCAGTAAGATAAATTAACACTCCCACAATCGCTATAATGATAAATGCTGCCCATCTTATTTTCATGAATCCAACGAGCATTTTCCTGTAAGTATCTATCATCTTTACAAAAAAAGGCTCGGTTGCATTGTAGAATTTATTGTGCTTGGCATGCGGTTTCAGAAGCCGGGAGCTCATCATGGGAGTGAGCGTTAACGCAACGAACGCCGATACAAGCACTGAGCCTGCAATTACGATCGCAAATTCCTTAAACAGCTTGCCCGTAGTACCTTCTATGAACATGATAGGAAGGAAAACAGCAACAAGAGCTATAGTGATTGAGATTACCGCGAAATAGATCTCTTTAGAACCCTTATATGCGGCTTCAATGGGATTCATCCCCTCTTCGATCTTTGAATAGATATTTTCAAGCACTACAATGGCATCATCCACCACAAGCCCGATAGCAAGTATCATACCAACAAGTGTAAGCACATTGATGGAGTATCCCATCAAATACATAATGAAAAATGCAGAAATAATTGAGGTTGGTATAGCAACAATGGGGATAATTGTGGAGCGCCAGTCTCTTAAGAATAGAAATATAATTAGTATAACGAGACCGAAAGCAATAAATATTGTTTCTTCAACTTCGCTTATGGTAGTCCTGATGTATTCGGAAAAATCGAACCCTATCTCAATATTGTAGTCAGCGGGAATATCCTTCTTAAGCTGCTCATACCTTTTTTTGAATTCATCCGAAATATCAATGGCATTTCCGCCGGGCTGCATTGTTACTGCAACACCCACACCCAGCAATCCGGCACGCTTTAATGACTGCCTTTCGTTTTCCGGTCCAAGTATTGCGTAGCCTATATCTTTGAACCTGATAACAGTGCCATTGATCTCTTTTACTATAAGATCGTTAAACTCTTCAGCATTTTTCAGCCTGCCAAGCGTACGGATAGTGAGCTCAGTTTTATCGCCTTCGATCCTGCCTGAAGGAAGCTCAACATTTTCCTTTTCCAGCGCCGTTCTCACATCAAGCGGGGTGAGCTTGTATGCCGCAAGCTTTTCAGGATCAAGCCACATTCTCATAGCATAGCGGCGTTCCCCGAATATCCTGACAGAGCTTACTCCCGGGATAGTCTGGATCCTCTCTTTAATAACGTTTGTAGCAAAAGCATTCACATCAAGGATATCCCTGGTGTTGCTTTGCACATACATAAAAATTATGGGCGAGTCATCTGCGTCTGATTTCTGAACAACAGGAGGGTCAACATCCCTTGGAAGATTGTTGAGCGCACGGGAAACGCGGTCGCGCACGTCATTTGATGCGTCTTCAAGGTTTCTTGCAAGCGAAAATTCAATAGTGATCTGGCTTTGACCTTCGCGGCTTTGCGAAGTTAAACTTTTTATACCATCTATACCATTAAGCGATTCCTCAAGAGGCTCTGTGATCTGTGTTTCTATGACTTCCGAGTTCGCGCCGGGATAATTTGTGGTAACGGTAACAATAGGCGGGTCAACGCTGGGGTATTCCCTTACTTCAAGAAATGTGAATGCAACTATACCGAATATTATAATAATAAGCGAGAATACTATTGATAATACCGGCCTCCTTATGGAAGTTGCACTCAGGCTCATAGGCTAGTTTACCTTCTCCACTTTAACAGGAGCTTTATCCCTTAACCTGAGTATATTAGTAGTTACAATTGTATCGCCTGCTTTGATCTGGTCCGATCTAATTTCGATCAACGATTCTGTTCTTGCGCCGATTTCAACTTCGGTAAGTACTGCCTTGCCGTCTCTTACAACATAAATGCTCTGCCCTTTCAGCTTGGGGATCAACGCTTCGGTAGGTATCATAATTGCATCTTTATTCTCGCTGATAAGGAATGTAACATTGGCAAAAGTGCCGGGCATCAGTTTTCTGCCTGCATTGTTTGTAATTGCCCTCAGCACAAGAGACCTGGTATTGTTTTCAACTTTGGGCTCATAGGCATATACTTCCGCTTCAAACTCGCCCTCAAGCCCGTCAACTTTGAATTTTATCTTCTGCCCTTTTTGGAAAAGGTATATGTACCGCTCCGGGATCGAAAAATCAATTTTTACCTTGCTCACATCCTGCATAGTTGTAAGTACAGTTTGCGGTGTTACATAAGCTCCGCTGCTTACATTCCTAAGACCAATCAAGCCCGAAAATGGCGCTCTTACATATGTTTTTGTAATATCAATTCGCGTAATGGCAATTTCAGCCCGGATCTGCTCAAGTGTGCTTTCCATTACATCATACTCTTCCTGTGATGTAAGCCCTTTTTCGATAAGCTGTTTTTCTCTTTCAAGCTTGGATATAGCTAACTTCTCATCCACCTGCTGCCTGCGAAGCTTTGCCGTCAGGTCGTCGGAATCCAACTTAAACAAAGTCTGCCCACGCGATACATAGGTACCTTCTTTGAAATGAATTCCCCTGATCTTCCGCGATATTTCGCTTCTGATCTCGGCTTCTTCATTTGCTTTAATATTGCCAATTGCGCGGATATCATTATCGAGGATTTCAGATTTCAAAACAAATCCATCAACCGAAATTGTTTGATTTTGCTGATTACTGCCCTGTTTTTTGTTATCGCCTTCCTTTTTATCGCTGCTAAAGAATTTGGGTACAAATATTATGCCCAAAACTACAAGTACGAGTATAGAAAGTGCCGAAATTTTGGTTGTTTTGCTCAAAACGAAGTGTTAAATATTATTCAAAGATACTAATAATAAGTCTGGAAATAAATGTTAGAGTTGCTAACTACTTTAAAATAATAGCTATTATAGTATATAAGTTTCAATATTTACAATTTTTTACATACAAACTACACTTAAATGATGAGTTTACTCTGATACAATTATGTATTAATTTAAAGCATTACATTAACACAAATTATATGAATAGATTAGAGAACAAAACTGCCATAATCACTGGTTCTGCAAGCGGTATCGGACTGGAAACAGCCCGGCTGTTCATTTCTGAAGGCGCAAATGTTGTAATTGCGGATATAAACGAAGTTGCCGGAAAAGCGGCTGCACCAGAACTGGGCGATAAATGCAGGTTCATCAAAACGGATGTTTCTGATAAATCTTCGGCATATATGTGCATTAACGATACTTTAAAAAGGGTTGGCAAAATTGATATACTTATAAATAACGCGGGAATAACAAGCGACGCATCATTGCTAAACATGTCATCTGAGCAGTTTGAAAAGGTGATAGATATTAACCTGAAGGGTGTATTTTTTATGACGAAGTATGCCGCGGCACACATGGTTAACAATGGCAATGGTAGGATTATCAATACTTCTTCCATAATTGGTTTATACGGTAATTACGGGCAGACAAACTATGCGGCTTCTAAAAGCGGGGTTATAGGTATGACGAAATCATGGGCAAGAGAGCTTGGCAGAAAAGGTATTACAGTAAACGCCGTTGCTCCAGGATTTATTGATACTGATATGCTCGGATCAGTGCCGGAAAAAATATTAAACAGCATCAAAGAAAGAACACCGCTGGGAAGACTCGGAACCACTGAAGATATTGCAAAGGCGTACCTCTTCCTCGCTTCTGATGATGCGTCATTCATAACCGGCACTACTTTGAGTGTAGATGGCGGACTTGTTTGGTGATGCACATGGCTTATGGACCAGCACAGCCGGTGGCAGCATTTTAAAATCAAAACTTTCATCGCAGAGGGACAGAGAGCAAGGAAATATTTTCACACACTATTGTCACCCTGAACTTGTTTCAGGGTCTGCTTTCATACTCATAAATTTCAAAGTAGGTTGGCAGATGCTGAAACAAGTTCAGCATGACAGGTTTTAACCCCGCCCTTTAGAGATGGGAACAAAGTCAAGAATAATTTCTGGGCATTGGAGGTAGTCTCAAAACATCCCTTTGCTATATTTTGCTCAGGGCTAAAGCCCGTTTTCAATCTATAGTCGCAAAATCCCCAGCTTAAAAGCTGGGGTTAATATAGTTTTGAGACAATTTGTGGAGTTTGGGAAAGAGAGCGATGGACTATGTACATAATTCCCCTCTGGAGAGGGGTGGCGCTTTAGCGCCGGGGTGTGTTATAATCTTAAGTTTGCCAACTCAAGCATACTGTACAGATACTATTTTCCAAAAATGGAGTTTGGGAAAGAGAGCACGGAGATATTTACACACTATTGTCACCCTGAACTTGTTTCAGGGTCTGCTTTCATACTCATAAATTTC
>JACSRQ010000067.1 GCA_014879675.1 Ignavibacteria bacterium | reverse complement strand
TTTTTGTTCGATTTTTAAAGGTTTGTGTTAACAATGGCTTAAACATTCGTAACATTCAGGTTTAACCTCAAACAAAAGCCGGATATAAAATCCGGCAATCTTAAAAACTATTCATGTTTTCTCTTTTACCATTACAGATAATTTATACTGTAAATACGTGAATATGAAGCTGTTTCCCGAATGTTCACTTATTTTCGTTTTTCACTTTGGCCTTCTCTAGATATTTCTGTATCAGCGCTTCGTAGTCTTCGGTGTAATTTTCCTTTTCAAGCTCAAGTGCATCCTGGTTGATCCCGTTAATTATATTCGGACGCGATATAACGATCTCCGGGGGGGAAGAGCGGTCGAAATTTTTGCCGGGGCGTGATTCGCGCTTCTGCTCAAAATCTTTCTCGCGTGTTGCAAGCTGGAAATCAAGCATCCTTGATAGAATTTTTTCCTGCCGCTTTTTTGTCTCGGGTGAAATTGTATTATTCTGCAGGTCTTTAATTATCTCCGCCATATCCTTCTGCACTTCATCAAGGTTGCCGAGCATTTTTTTGCCGTCTTCATCCTGCTGCTTTTTGAATTCATCATTCAACTGGTTCAGCCCGTCTTTAATGCTCTGCTGCTCCATGGATAGCTTCTGCATCTGCGCCATCTGTTCCTGGCTAAGTTTGCCGTCGTTTCCGTTCGGGCTCATACCCTGCATCTGGTTATTTAGTGCCTGCTGCTGCTGTATCATTTGCTGAAGCTGCTGCAATAGCTGCTGCAAACCCATTCCGGGTTTTTTACCGTTCTGTCCGGGCTTGCCATTGTTGCACATCTGCTGCATTTTTTCTGCGGCCTTATCAAGCGATTCTTTTGCGTTTGATTGATTTTTATTCGCGCCCTTGCCGTCTTTATTGCCAAGCTTCTCCGATGCCTTCTGCATTTCGTTGAATGCATCGCCGAGATTTTTAGATAACATCGGGCTCATACCCATCTGCTGGGCCATACTCATCATATCTTCGGTAAGATTTGAAAGCTCGTTCTGCACTTTTTCCTGCTGTGCTTTGTTTTCCTGGAACTCCTTCGGGCTGCTGTTCTTATCAAGTTCTTCAGACTGCTCCATCAACTCGCCCTCTTTTTTCGAAAGCTCCTTAAGCTTATCTGCAAACTCCTGCATCTTCTGGTTCATCTTGCTGTTTTCCTTCTCCAGCATATTCTGAAGCATCTGCTGCATCTGCTGGTTAAGGTCGTTCAAGTCCTGTGATATCTCTTCCTGCTTCTTCTGCGACTGGTCTTTGTTGCCCTGGTCCATCTGCTGCTTTGAATCCTGCATTTTCTTCTCGAGCATTTTTTTCATCATATCCTCGAGCATCTTCTGCATCTCTTTAGAAAGCTGCTGGTCGTGGGTTTTCTTCATGTTTTCAGAAAGCTCCTTAAGCTGCTTCTGGAAATCGCCCGTCTGGTTCTTTATATCATCCTGCTTTTTGGCAAGATCGTTCATCTTGCTGTTTTCGCTTTTTTCAGTATTTTTGGTCTCATCCTTAAGCTGGTCCTGCTTTTTGGTAATATCATCCAGCTTCTGGGTAAGCTCGCCTAGCTTCTGCTCGTTCATGATCTTATTGAGAAGCTCCATGGTTTTTTCAAGCGACTTCTTAAAATTCTCCTCATCGAACTTAAAGTTCTTCATCGCTTCCTTAAGCTCATCCTTGTTCATGTTCTTCATCGCTTCCTGCAGCTTCTTCAGCGCATCGCGAAGCTCCTGGCTATCGATCTTCTGGAACAGCTTTTGAAGCTCCATATATTTATCCAGAGTTTCTTGCGATACCTGGCTGTTTTGCTGAAGCTCCTTCATCAGCTCTTCCATCTTCTGCTGGGTTGAACTAAGATTTTTCTGAACATTTTCAAGCTTCTGCTGCATTTCCTGGTTCTTCTTCGGATCGTTCAATCCCATTTCATCGGGATTCTTCTCCATCTCTTCTTTGATCTCTTCGAGATCCTGCTTAAGCTCCATCGCTTCTTCAAACGCAGTCTTGAGCGAGGTCTCAACTTCTTCCTTTGTCTGTTCGGTCTTTTCCATCAGCGATTCCAGCGAGGGATACACAAGCCTCTTAACTTCCGAGCGTGTCATCTTTGGGCCGCTGAATCCATCGTTATCATAAACCTCTACAAAATACTCTACCTGGTCTTCGCTGCCTAAGTTTAATGGGCCAAGATCCCACATATAAGGGACTTCCAGCCCGGTTGCATCGGTATTCTTTACTGGTATATCAGCAAAACGGTAATCTTTATCCGTTGGACCGAATTTTGAGCTTACAGTTTTGTAGCCGATGCGCATTTTTGTGAAGCCGAAATCATCCGTTAAACGCGAGCGGATAAGCAGGTTTCCTTTGCCCTGTACATTCGTTTCGCCGTTTGAAGGCTCGGTTATAGAGACGTTCGGGTATTCATCAGGGTAAACCCTGAGAGAATAATTCTGTGAGCCGGTATTGGTAAGCTCTTTGCCATTGAAATCTTTGAACACACTGAAATTGAATGATGCATTGGATGTGGCGGTGAAAGAACCGCGCGCGGTTTTGCCGTTAACTTCGAACTTAACGGTGCTGCCGTTATTTTCGCCTGATGCGGATACCGGCGAGCCGAAATTCAGCATTGCGCGGCTGAGGTCATCGGATGACTCAAGCTCAACATATATAGTGCTGCCTGCAATTGTAGTAATTTCGTTGCCTTCTACCTGCCGCGAAGGAAGCCTTGTGTATGCGGGGGGATAGACTGTTATCTTAACGCTCTTTAATACCGGGCGGTTGGTTATGGTAATATTGTAAGGTGAGCTTTTTACTCCGCTGTACTCAAACCAGTAAACAGTTGCGCTGTTTATATTGTTAAGTGTGTATTTGAATTCGTTGGTGTTTATAGCTTCCAGCGATTCCTCATCAGAAGAAAGCTCAGTGCCATCAGAGCTAACCTGTTTGGTATGGAGAGTGATCTTTTCGGTTGTGTATGCCGGATCGTTGAAGCTAACCTTCGCCGAAACCTCAACCGATTCACCTTTGGATAGCTCAACATTACCCGGCTTAACATCAAATGCTATGCCGAGCGAGTTATCGATGAAAGTATAATTGTAATTTACCAGCCTGTTTGCAGCAGCAAGAAATGTATTGGGGAAGCCGAGCATAAGCGAGGCGAATACCAGCAGGGAAGAGAGGAACATTATTACAACCGGCCGTGATTTTTTGAATGTTACAACCCGGCTGAAATCGACTGACTTGGCTTTCTGGTTTACCTGTGAAATTGTTTCTGCGGCAAGATCACCTGAAAATATATGCCCGCTTTTGGTTGTATAGCTGTAAAGCTGTATCGCGTTCAGCAGGTTATCTTTTATCTGCGGATAGAAGCCGCCTATCTTCTTGGCGTAGCGTGTCACCTCTGCCGGCTGATTTACATTCTTATATGCCGAGAACGCTTTTAAAAGGATCATAACCGCAGTTGCAAGCATCCCGGAGAAAAAGCCGAAGAACATTATCTTACGAACAGTTTGCGAAAACTCGAAAATAGCTTCTAGTGATATAAGTACGAACGCTGCGCCGAGGAATACAAGGAGCATCAAAATTGTGCGTGCTGCCAGGGTGTAGAGGATATCTTTCCTGCCTGTTTCGGATATCCTGCTTAAGAATCCGCGGTACGTAAGCTCTAAATTGCTCATAATGTGTTGTTTAGAGGGCAGCTAAAATTTGCGGTTTTTGGATAAAAACATGCTTCTTTATACCTGTTTAAGCCTAATTATGCTAATAATGTTCCCTAAATTCAAGAGAGAAGGGGAAGACAATGACAAATGCCAAAGCTCAAATGCCAAAACTTTCAGAATCGAAAGTCAGGCGTGAAACGTGAAATGCGAAACGTTTAGCCCTGAAAGGGCGGCAATACATTAGCGATGGGTGTAGCCCATCGGAAGAAAAGCTATTTACTAGTTATTTTTTACCAGTGCCGTAGGCACGAAATATTGGTAGCTTTGGCATTCCTAAAGCTATCCCGTCCCGTACGGGACGGAATATTGCGGGGTATTCTATCTCTACCAATATTCAATCCCTAACGGGATTGATATTCACCATTTTCTCTGTGTAAAAAATAGTTTATCCAAATAGCAGTCAAGAGGGCGCAATCGATATCTTTGTACTAATCAATTCTTAACGAGTTTCTACGGGATTGAAAATTCTCCCTGTATCTCTGTGCCTCTGTTGTAAAAAAACATTCAATTATTCAGCACATACACTATAATATTCGTACCCATTTTGAATGCCTCTTCGCGTTTTTCGGGAGGATCGTCGTGTTCGCGCGGTTCTGCCCATCCGTCGGAAATGTTCGTTTCATAGGTGTAATACACGCACAGTCTGCCGTTTAGGTAGTAGCCGAATCCCTGCGGCGGCTTGGCATCATGCTCATGAATTTTCGGCAGTCCGTTAGGGAAGCTGTAGTGCGAGCTGTATATCTTGTGATCGAACGGAAGCTCCTGCATCTTCTCGCCGGGGAAAACACGCTCCATCTCGCGGCGGAATGATTTATCCATGCCGTAATCATCATCAGCATAAATGAATCCGCCCTTCTCGAGATACTCCCTCAACCGCTTAACTTCGCTCTCGCTGAAAAGTATGTTTCCGTGTCCAGTAATAAGTATGAAAGGGAAATTAAAAATATCATCGCTTGAGATATCGACGCTGTAGAATTTCGGTTCGTCAACATCTAGTACAGTATTTTTCTTAAGGTAATCCATCATGTTCACTTCCGCAGAAGGATCGTTGTACCAATCGCCCCCGCCGGAGTACTTTAGCCGCACGATCTTAAATGATGTAGATAGCTTGTTCGTGCCATCGCTTTGCCCGTAAGTAACGGAAACGAAAAAGAGGGCTAACAGAATTTTCAGAAGTAATTTCATAACAGAGGTATTAACAATATGTGATGATAAAAAAATCCGGCAGAAAAAATGCTGTCTGGCATTCTCAGCTTGTGCGTTTCATCCTCACGTTTGAGCGCGCAAGGAAATGGCCGCCGGCTTCGCCCCATGAATAGTTGTAGCTCAGGTCGCCGTTTTCCCACAGCTCAATGGTTATCTCTTCGCGGAATACATTGTTATCATCAGGATCGCCGAAGCCGAATATAAACAACGAGTGTTTGCTGGATACCTGCCTGTAACGCCTGAGGTCGAATCTTGCCATAGTACCGATGTTGCTGTTGAGTGTCCACAGTGTGAGCTTGTTTTCCGGGTCGTAGCATATAAGCGTTGCTTCTTCGTTGAATAAGATCGTATCACGGTTATATAGAGTAGTATCTTTGTTGAACTCATTGCCTTCAACGCCTACAGCCCGGTAGATCATCATCACACCCTTACGGTTAACAACCGAGCGCAATTCAAGAGTAGCTTTAAACTGCTTCTCCTCGTGATTTTTCCCAACACCCATGTAGTTGCCGTCGTACTTTACGAGGTGTTCAAGCAGGTTAAGTTTTTTTTCCTTAACCGGCATGTTCTTGTTTTCTTTATCTACTTTAGTTTTTCCCAATCTTCCTTAGTTATCCCGTATAGTTTCAGATCGTGGTATTGCCCTTTTGCAAAGAGCTTCTGTTTCATTATTCCTTCAAAAGTGAGGCCGCATTTTAGCATAACTTTTTCTGATGCGGTGTTTGGCAGCTTACAGGTTGCTTCGACGCGGTTAAGCCCCATGTTCTCAAATCCGAATCTGATCACAGCGCCGAATGCTTCGGTAACGTAGCCCTGGTTCCAGAAATCGATAGAAAGGGCGTATCCAACTTCTCCGTACCTGCTTTGCAATGACCAAACATGGTAGCCGATAGTGCCGATTAGCTTTCCCAGCCCTTTGTGTATTATCCCCCAGGGAGCGGGAAAACCGCTTTCATACTGCTGGGTTATAAACCTTAAATAGTGCAGTGAGTCTGAAAGGTTCCTGTGATACTCCCATGAAACATGCTCGGCAACTTCGGGCACGGAGGCGTATTCAAACACATCGCCCGCATCCCTCATGGATAGCCTGCGCAGCCTGAGTCTTTCTGTTTCAATGACAGGCAGGTGTTTAAACAGATCGTATGCTCTTTCGTTATGGTTCAAAGGCTTAACAATAATGCCGATATTAAGCGGCAAAACAAAAATATCATTTTAAGCCCAAACAGAACAGGAAAAACAAAGTACTACATGAAATTTTATGATCTGCGGGAAAATTGCTTTATTGCAGGGATTATTGCTGCCAAATGGCGGCTGTTTTGTTTAGGCCGGTTGCAGCACCCCGTGCCGTCAGGTCTTACGACCTGACGGCTTTCTGTGTCAGGACGAAAGTCCTGACACCACAAAGAAATATCTCACCCTCCCCTGGGGTCTGATTTGATGCCAAATCAATTGATTGTATTGTAATTTGAAACAGATATGAGTAATTTTGATTTCTAATCACCAAAAAATGCCAGAAAAATACACTAAAATAAAGAAAATCTACGAAGGTAAAGCCAAGAAGCTTTATACTTTGAAAGGGCATCGCGGCCTGTTATTGCAGGAATTTAAAGACGATGCTACCGCATTTAACGCGCTCAAAAAAGGGAAGATCCAGAACAAAGGTATAATTAACTGTGAGCTTACCGCTTTCATTTTCACCTACCTCGCAAAAAAGGGAGTGAAAAACCACTTTGTGAAACAGATCAATGAGAATGAAATGCTGATAAAGCAGCTAAAAATTGTGCCAATTGAAGTAGTTATCCGAAACATAGCCGCAGGCAGCCTGCTTAAAAAAACAAAGTTTAAAGAAGGTCACGAACTTTCCAAACCCATTGTAGAGTTCTATTATAAGGATGACTCGCTCGGCGACCCGATGATAAGCGATTCGCATGCGCTCGCGATGAAGATCGCAACCGAAAAGGATCTGAAAACCCTGAAACAGATGGCTGAAAAGATAAACTCTCTGCTGAAGCCTTTCTTCAGGAAAAGGGAACTGAAGCTTGTTGATTTCAAGCTTGAGTTCGGCAAAGATTCAACCGGGAAAATTATGCTCGGCGATGAAATTACGCCCGATACATGCAGGCTATGGGATGTAAAAACAAATAAGAAGCTTGATAAAGACCGTTTCAGGTTCGATCTTGGCGGTGTGAATGAAGCATATGCGGAAGTAAGAAAAAGGATACTGGGTAAATAACAATTGAGGCTTACAATATACGGAAGAAGCACGGTATTGAAGGCGCTGTTGATAACGCTTGCTATAGATGCAGCCGCGCTGCTCGTGCCGAATGAATGGGCTAAGCTTGCGCTGCTTGTGGTTTCAATCGCGTTCATTTCATTTACATTATATTTCTTCCGCGACCCGGTAAGGGAGATACCAAAAGATCTTAAGGATGGCGATGTGCTTTCACCCGCTGACGGCAAAGTGATGATGATAGAAGATGTTGAGGAAAATGAGTTTATAAAAGGTCCCGCAAAAGTGATTGGTATATTCCTCTCGCCCCTTAATGTGCATGTTAACCGCGTGCCGATATCGGGTACGGTGAAATTTTATCAATACATCAAAGGTGAATTCATAGCGGCATATGACCATGCAAGCGCGGATAAAAATGAGCGCACAGTGATAGGCATCGAAGGCGAGAAGTTCAAAGTGCTCTTCAAGCAGATAACGGGCTTTGTTGCAAGGCGTATAGTCTGCGAGCTGAGAGTGGGCGATAAAGTTAAACGCGGCGAAAAATTCGGAATGATAAAATTCGGCTCAAGAACTGATGTTTTACTTCCCGCAAATGCGCTGGTAAAAGTAAGCGTAAACCAGAAAGTAACAGGCGGTATTACACTGCTCGCGGAGGTACCCGGACTAAGTGGCTAACCGCATGGGATTCATACCAAGCCTCTTCACTGTTCTGAACCTGTTCTGCGGGTTTATGTCGATCATCAATGCTGATGCGCAGAATCTTGAGCAGGCTTCGATGTTCATTCTTTACGCGGGGCTGTTCGATATGTTCGATGGCGTGGTTGCGCGCTTCACGGGCACATCATCAAGGTTCGGCGTTGAGCTGGATTCCCTCGCGGACCTGGTGTCATTCGGAGTCGCGCCTTCATTCATACTATACAAAGCATTCTTCTTCGCTCATGACGGTTTCGGCATAGCGCTTGCATCGCTTATAATGATATTCGGCGCGCTCAGGCTGGCAAGGTTCAACGCGCAGCTTGTTGGATTCGATAAAGCATACTTCAGCGGTGTACCTGTTCCCATACCCGCGGTAACGGTATCCTCTTTCTTTCTCTTCTATTATAACAAGAACTTCAATCTATACACAAGCGAGATATTCATCTACTGCATGGCAATAGCGCTGCCGCTGCTTATGGTGAGCAAGTTCAAATATGATACCACACCAAAATTCAATAAAAGGGAAGTAAAGGAACATCCGGTTAAATCGGTAATAGTAGTGCTTTCGGTGATTTTGATAGCTGTTACAAAGGGTGAAGGATTGTTTGCATTCTGCCTGTTCTATATAAGTACGGGCATATTCAGAAGCACAAAAAATCAGATTAAGAGAGTGTTTGGCTCAAAAAAAAACTTAAGTCCTGAAGAAACCGAGAAGCTTAAGCTGAAATCAAATTAATTATACAACGTTTCAACCGTTTTACCTTACGAAATGATATCTTTCAAAGTTTCAACAAGTGTGTCAATATCTGCGGCAGTATTGCCTCTGCCAAAGGATACTCTGAGCGATGAGCGCGCGGAGCGGTCATCGTATCCGATTGCCTTCAACACATGCGAGGGCTGCACCGAGCCTGATGTGCATGCCGAGCCTGAAGATACTGCTATCTTTTTCATATCCAGCTTTATCAGCAGGGTATCGGCATCAGTCTTAACTGATTCAGGGTTGAATGACATGCTGACAATATTCGGCAGGTATGGCACATCGCCACTGCCGCTTCCGCAGCCGGGTGAATTGAATATCACGTTACTGCCAAAAGTTTCGCCAATGGCTTTTACAAACTGTGCCCTTAATTTTGAATATTGCTCAATATCAGATTTCATCCTGCTCTTAAGCAGCTCTATCGCTTTACCAAAGCCTGCGATGGCCGCAGTGTTCTCTGTTCCTCCGCGGCGGTCGCGCTCCTGCTTTCCGCCATGCATGAATTTATCGATGAGTGTATCCTTTTTTAAAAATAAAGCGCCGATGCCTTTAGGTCCGTATATCTTATGCCCTGAAAATGAAGCCGCATCGCACTCCATTTGCTTAACATCCAGAGTTACTTTGCCCAGACTCTGCACCGCATCTGTAAAAAAAGGTATGTTATGGTTATGTGCTATGCGGGCAAAGGGGAGAGTATCATTGATCACGCCCAGCTCATTGTTTGAATGCATTATGGTGATAAGGATGGTCTCAGGTCTGATAGCCTTTTCAGCGTCTTTGGGATCAATCTTGCCGAAACGGTCGGACTTGAGATATGTTACATCAACGGCAAATCTTAGCTTCAGGTATTCAAGAGTATCGATAATTGCGGAGTGTTCAATTGCGCTGGATATGATGTGCGGCCTTGCACCGCTTGTAAGCATTCCGCTGCCCAATTTAGCGAATGTAATTCCCTTTACCGCGAAATTATCCGCCTCGGTGCCGCCTGAGGTGAAGTATATCTCCGAAGAACGCGCACCAATGAAATCAGCGAAGATATCGCGTACATCTTCTATCCTAACCTTAGCCTGCCTGCCTAATGTATGCACTGATGAGGCATTGCCGTACCCGCCTTTCAGCCAGGGAAGCATGACTTCCAGTACTTCGGGGTCAAGCGGGGTAGTAGCGGCATTATCAAGATATATTTCTTTCATTAAGGGCAAAGTTACCTTAATTTACTATACTCTTCAATTCAATTGTTCGGAAGTGGATCATGAGGGTGGATTCATAAATTCAATTATAGGAAAGAAAAATTAAGTATTTTAAATTATCTTTGTTGATATGATATACAAGAGTATAGTAAGACCGTTGCTGTTCAGGTTTGATCCGGAAAAAGTGCATAATTTCACAATGAGTATGCTTTCGGGAAGTGTATTGCCGTCAATTCTGAAGCTGGTGAATTCATTTGAGGATAAGAAGCTTGAAACGAAAGTGGGAAACCTGATGTTCAAAAATCCGATTGGATTGGCAGCAGGTATGGATAAGAACTGCACAGCTATGAAAAGCTGGCAGGCTATGGGATTTGGTTTCGCTGAGGCAGGTACAGTTACACCAATTGCGCAGGAAGGCAATGATAAGCCACGGATGTTCCGCCTGCCGGAGTACGGGGGGATCATAAACAGGCTGGGGTTTAACAATGCGGGCGCTGATAAGTTTGAAGAAAACCTTGAAGCGGCAAAAGATGAGCTGGCGGATGATTTTATAGTCGGAGTTAATATCGGGAAGAATAAACGCACTGAGCTTGATGACGCATACCAGGATTATAAGTTCTCATTTGAGAAGTGTTACCAGCATGCAGATTATTTTACCATAAATGTTAGCTCGCCCAATACAGAAGGATTACGCCAGCTTCAGCAGAAGAAATTCCTTGATGAAATTCTTCGCTCCCTGCAGGAGCTAAATAAAGAGCTTGATGATGTTTACTCAAGCCGCAGGAAAGATATTTTTCTCAAAATTGCTCCCGACCTAACCACGGCCGAGCTTGATGACATTATCGGTGTATCTATAGATAACGGCATAACAGGTATCATAGCAACCAATACAACAATTTCGCGGGAAACTTTGCCGGAAGGAAAATATGAATCAGGCGGATTAAGCGGCAAGCCGCTTGAACCAATTGCAAATGCGGTGATCAAGCATGTAATAAACCATTCCGGCGGGAAGCTTGCTGTAATTGCCTGCGGCGGAATATCGGGCTATGATGATGTCAAGGAAAAGCTTGATCTAGGCGCCTCGCTTGTACAGATATATACAGGATTGATATACGAAGGCCCAGGGATTGTGAAGAGATTGAAAAAGCAAATGACCAGTTGTAAAAAATGAGTATTCCTGTGGTGTTGCTAAGTGAACTGAAAGATTCTGAGATTGAAGATCTCATTAGTGTATTAACATCCTGTACATGGCCGTTCCATAGTACGCCGGTTCTGGAAAGGGAGAAATTGCTTGCGCAATACAAAGAGGGTTACTTCAATGGTGAAGGGAAAAGAACGTTCCTTATAAAATATGGGATTGAAACCGTTGGTGTTATCAGGCTGTTCGATCTTGGGGAAAACAAAGAAGATGACGAAACACCGTTATTCGATATTAAGATAAAGAGCGAAT
This sequence comes from Ignavibacteria bacterium, assembly GCA_014879675.1. Classification (GTDB taxonomy): domain Bacteria; phylum Bacteroidota; class Ignavibacteria; order Tepidaquicellales; family OLB5; genus OLB5. The sequence continues at coordinate 19,959 of JACSRQ010000067.1, read as the reverse complement.
ACAGGGGGAAGGGAATTGGAGGAGATGCAGTTAGAAAACTGGTCGACTTGGTTTTCAACGAGTATCCCAATAAGTACCGGTTTGATGCCACAACCAGGGCAGATAACACCGCAATGCGCAGAGTATTTGAAAAGTCCGGATTTGTTAAGGAAGCCCATTACCGCCAGGCGTGGCCGGATAGGGAAGGAAATAAGTATGATTGCGCCGGATATTCAATCTTAAGGCAAGACTGGAAGAACAAAACCATAACGCCTGTTGACTGGGAAAAGTAAGAGTCAAATTTAATGCGCCAAACTGGTAACTAAGTGCAAAAAGAGATTCTGTACCATTATCCAAACTGCTTCAGCCAATCAATTGCTTCCTGCCGGTTTTCAAATATCCTCACATTATAGCCCCGATTGAGGCATGCTGTTTCGTAGAACTTTACATTTTCAACCACTATTTGATCTGAAGGAATCAATATTGCCTCTTTGGTTTCAGTATCAATACCCAGCTTTTCGTACATGTTTATTCTTTCATATACATCAAGCACTGAAGGACTGGTTGTTATTCCCAGACAGTCTGTTAACACAAGCAGATATTCACTGCCTCCCTTTTTATCCATGAATTCCTTAATAGCTAACCTTAACTCTTCTTCTGTAACTTTGCCGTAGTAGGTGACTTCGATTCTTTCGGGATGTGTGTGTATTTCTATCTTAAAAGGCATATATTTGGGTTCCAGGATGTTGATTCGAAAATAGTGAAATAAATCTAAACATAAGTATGAAAAAAACAAGTTAATGCTGTTGTAGCCGGTCTGGAGTGGTAATTAAACGACGAATTGGCTGAATAAAGAAATTAAAGGGAAGAATTCACTGCTTTGGTACAATACTTCTTCCTTTTTCGGCTAAGAGTCTTTTGGCTTCATCCCAGCCGGGCATTACTGCCGCATCATAGTGGTAAAATTTCAATTCGCTGGCCAGCTCTTTGGTATGTTTCATTGCCTCCAGGTGGGCGCCGCTGTGAACGAACCTTTCCATATCTTCTGTGCTTTCCCAGACTGAGAGCGTAAAGTGCAGCTTCCCGAACCCGCGGTTCTTCATTCCGAGAAATCCCTTCTCTTTTTTCGTCTGCTTTACTATATGCATAGCAAGATACGTAAGCTTAAAGAACTGCCAAACGCTTTTAAGCTTGATGGATGTGACAACTACTTTCATAGTTTTATGGATTGATGGTTAGTGAATAACATTAATTCTTCAGGATCATTTGGAATTCTTATCATTTTACTGAATCTCAGCCCGATCTTTTCCAGGAGTTTAATTGAAGAACTGTTTGAGGGAATTGTAATTGCTGATAAAGAACTTATGTTCAGTATATTAGCAGCATATTCTACAATTGCCGTTGCAGCTTCATATGCGTAGCCCATACCCTCATACTCCGGCAGTAGTGCAAAGCCCACATCCACATCATCCAGTCCTTCACGCTTTACAAGGCCGCACATTCCCACAGATTCTCCGCCCGATTTCAGTTCTATGAGGTAGAATCCAAATCCAAGCTCTGTATAAGCCTTACGGAGCTTGGAGTTGATGTATTCCTTAGCGTTCTCTTCAGTTTGGATACCTCTCGGGCCGATGTTCTTAAGCCAGCCGGGTGAGTTAAGCAGTCGGAGAATAAAGCCGGCATCTTCTTCTTCGAACTCGCGAAGGATCAATCTATCGGTATCAAGTATTACTTTTCTATTCAAATATAAACAGTTTTTTTACAGGTATCTTTCTTCTATAGTTTTGATGTGATGCGTTACATGGCCGGGAATGAGATATCCAATTGCCCTGGCAGAGATTCTGCTCTGTACACCATTGAATTCACTTGCCGCAGTGTAAGCAGAATCTTCTTCTTTCAGGTTCTCAAAAAATATCTCAGTTACTCTTCTTACCGCAAGAAATTCATTAATTAAATTTTCCATTGAACGGTTACCTACCCAGGCATTCTCCGCGTATAGGTTTTCATCCATATTTGGCAGAACAATTTTTTCATCCCGTCTTGCAGCAACAAGCGCACGGTAATTCATAACCTTTTCAGTATCGATCAGGTGCAGTAATATCTCTTTCGGACTCCATTTACCTGCCGCATATCTGTGATCATGTTTTTCTTCCGGCAGCGACTTGAAGAACTCAGCAGCAATGCGCGTGTTTGCTCTTAGAATATCCATATATTCTCCCTCCGGTACCAGTTTTATGTACCTATCGAAATATGGATTATATTCTTCTGCTTTTGGCTTCTGCATATAGATTCACTTGTTTACTAAACCAGAGGACCGTTTACAAAAATAATGATTTCTACTATAAGTATTTTTGAAAGGGCTAAGTGAGGTTTACATCGTCATCCAGAACGCTGTTCCACTCCGGGTGTCTTTTTATGTAAGATGCCGCAAACGGACAAAGAGGAATCACTTTAAGTCCAAGCTTTTTAGCATCTTCCAGCACAAGTTTTATTATCTTCGAGCCAACTCCTTTGCCTTCGAGCGCTTTGGGCACTTCAGTGTGTGATAAGATGAGCTTCCTGCCCGGCAGCATATATTCAACATATGAGATATGACCCTCAGTTTCAAGTTCATACCTGCTGCGGCCTGTGTTGTTTGTGAATATAATTTCTTCACTCATGCCTAACTGATTACCTCCATTTGCCGGATAGCTCCTGTTTTAGAGCTGTACACAGCTCTTTGATCTTCGCGGTTTCTATCGCTTCTTTTTCGCTTACCTGGAGATAGCGGAATGAATGCGTGCCGGGAAGGTTATCATCAAAAGCTGCAGTTTTGGGGATAACGTGGAAATGAATATGTTCAAAGCCGCGGGTTTCGGCAAAACAGCTTAGGTATTCCTTTTTGGGGTTAAGGGTTTTCTTAAGTGCCTTCATAACATTGTAACTTATTTCACCGAACTCGATCCATTCATCTTTAGTAAGATCGTGAAGAACCTCTGTGTGGCGCTTTAAAACTATTGAAAGCCAGCCTAAGAGTCCGCTGGGATAAGCATGTTCTACCACCCAGTATGAGCCGTTATATATCTGCTCGCCAGGGCTGATCCGGTTTTCCCCGGAGTTCGATAAACATGAAAAACACACAGCCATTAAACTATCGCTCTTTCTTATTGTGAATTTTTCAGGTGCATGAAACAAAGATCTCAATAAATTTAGCAATTGAGCTAAAGATATAAAAGGCAAAGAGGCTTACTGAATCTGCAATACAGATAAAGTAAAGCCTGCTGAATTGCGTAACCAGGCAATCAGTTGAAACTTGTTTTACTAAACAATAATAGTTCGGCAAGGGTTTTTGTATTAAAGCTTGGGCGAATCGCTTGCGGTTAACTGATCACTTTAAAATGCCTGAGTGAAGATCAGCGATCGGAAAGGTTAGATCATAATTTTTCCAGTTCAGGTTGCCTTCAATCAAAAGGAACCTTTTGAACTTGCCCTTATCAAGGTATTTATTTACTGCGGGAAGGTTAGAACCCAACAGGAAAGGCTCGAAGTTAATTGTTTGCGAAGTATTATCGCTGAAGGTCATTTCAATTGAATAGCCCGTGGTGTAATGCGCTTCTGTTATGCTGATCATATCCTGTTCCATTTTGCGGCTCCTGTAATTTAAACTTCTATAATATAGCTATCCTCACCTGCCTAACCAATATAAATCAAAATAATCTGCATTATTAAGCCGGAATCTATGAATTATTTTTGATATCAGCTATCATTCCTGCTAATATCTCTGCGGCGTCCGGATTTTTCCTGAACCAAAGTGCAGGCTCGAATACCTCAAGCTCACCAAGCGAGAGCTCATTGTTGTTATCCCACATTACATCGACTCTTGCATATAATATTCCTGCCCTTGAATTTTTTACTACCGATTGCGCAAAATCAATTTCTTTAAGAGAAGGAGAATATTCATGAACAGTACCGCCAAAGCTTTCCTGGACCCTGAAATCTGCACCTTTGCCCTTTTTCAAAACTGCGTGTGTGAACCTGCCGCCAAAGACCATATACGAAACTTCACCCATTGATGAAATGCTATTCTGGTATTCCTGTACAAGCATCGACCTCTCCTTTATGAGCTCTTTGAAGATTTCTTCATGACGGGCAATAGTATCCCTATTCATTCTATATGTATGCCACGCGCCGCCGGATATGGCAGGCTTCAGGATGAATTCATCCCAATTGAGGCCTGCGGTAATTTCGGTGAGTGAACGCGTTTCGCCGGGTTCTAAAAAAATTGTGTTCGGAATGTTGATCCCTCCTTTCTGCAGCTCAAGCATGTAATGTTTATCAATATTCCATGTAATTATATCCGCAGGATTGATGAATTTTGTAACCTTGCCTGTTTTTTCGAGCCAGGGAGCAAACTCATCATAGCGGCTGAAGTAATCCCATGGTGTGCGGAAGATCACATACTTTGTCTCCGCCCAGTTGAAATCGGGGTTATCCCAGTTTGTGCGGGTGACTTTGAGTCCGCGTTTCTCTAAAGCTTCCCGCAGTATACGGTCCTCTTCAAGGATGGTTTCAGTAAACTCGTCACCTGCTTCAGCGGATAAGAATTCTGAGGATGTGAGGAGGGTAATATCAAATTTTAGCATTTAGTCGTTTTTTATTTTTATATAGTCCTATTATTAATCCTGTGATTCCGATTGCAGCACTAACAAGTACCCATAACAGGATATTATAGCCTGTAACACCCGCTCTGTAAATTACGGTGAAGAGGAACAATATTAGCCCCGTAACTTCCCAAACGCGTTCGTTTTCAAATCTGATCGGCGGCTGCATAACAGGTGTTTTGTTTACAAGAATTTTCAGCTCATCCCAATCCCACAATACAAGCATAATATTGGCGATTAGCATTAAGCCTGTTATAACCGGAGTACCATTGAAATCATACGAAAGAGTTATTACAAATACGTTTGCTACAATGGGAAGAAACATAAGTGCCCCAAGCTTTGCGTATCTCTGCGTCATTAGCAGCAGCCCAGCTATTAACTGCCCAAGCCCCATAACCTTCCACCACAACCCGGATTGGTACAATGTTTCAAACATATGCCATGCGGAATTTATCGGTTCATTGATACCATCCTTGGTCGTGAACCGCTTACCCTGGATCTTAACGACACTCGCAAACACAAACGCCGCACCGATCAGATATCGTGAGTAAATAACGAAAAGCTGAGGGAGGATTTTAGATTTGAGTTTATGCAAATGATATATAGATTATTTCAAACTTCTAAGTAATCTTTTAAAGATAAAGCTATTTATTAAAGTTTTGATAAAAATGGATTGTGTATGCTAAAAATAACATGGGTTTACACGATATTCGATTTTACTAGATAGAATAAGTAAACTTGAGAGCCGACACAAAGCAACCTGCTAATCAAATTTATCCTTTAAGTACCGTTCTATTTTATCGGCAAGAGATTCAGGTGTTTCTTTTCCTGAGTTTGGAATTGAAGAAATCATCCCCGCAATTGAATTTATTCTATCATTAATGAAATCAATTTTCTCAGCTAACAGGTCAGCATCACCCGTTTCCCAGTAAGAGCCTTCATCGGTTACTTCCAGATCAGAGATATATTTTTTCTTGATGTACTTCAGCAGCTTTACAACTGTGATATGAATATCAACCGGTGCAAATTGTGTCTTGATGCTATTATATGAATAGTCAATTCTATCATCATCCTTATCTACCAAATACAATGGATTGGTTAGCTTGCCACTTGCATTGATCAATAAAGAGAGAGATTCTGATTTGTTGTGTGGCTGTATAAATATGCCCTTCAATTGTAATTCAGCATCATCAATAACCGAATATTCCCACCCCATTTCATTTGATATCTCGGAGAGCTCATTTAACAATGGGTTAGTTTTCTCTGTGCTATTGATTGAACCTCTAAAATGTATGCTAACTCCCATATTAGAATAACCTCATTCAAGGTTTTTAAAAGCGAAACACTTAAAATCTGATTCATTACGTTGATCAAGCCTGTTCAAATTACACAACATTTCCTCAGTTGGATCGTTATCAAGAGCACATATCAAACATAAGCTGGGTTTGGGTATCAGATCCGGATTTAACGGTGTTCCGTCATCATCAAAATAACCGCCATTTATAAATATATCGTCCATGACAAACCGCATTTGTAGTTTCTTCAGGGTAAGCCAATAATTACTGAATATCCTGAAAATCCAGTTAGTTCAAGGGCACTAATATACCATTCTCCAAAATTTTTATCTATATAAATCTTAGGATTAAATCTATATTTGCAGTTAATTGTGCCGGGTCGTATAGCCCGACAACACAGAGCAGTGCTGTTAGATCCAAATTTGTGATGTCAGGACTTTCGTCCTGACATATAAACGTAAATTACTCAATGTCCAAACCAAACAGACTCATAAACGAAAAATCGCCTTACCTTTTGCAGCATGCGCAAAATCCCGTGGACTGGTATCCGTGGGGTGAAGAAGCATTCAAAAAAGCGAAGGATGAAGATAAGCCTATTTTCCTTTCTATCGGTTACTCTACCTGCTACTGGTGCCATGTTATGGAGCGCGAAGTATTTGAAGTCGATGCCATTGCTGAAGAAATGAACCGCATATTTGTAAATATTAAAGTCGATAGGGAAGAGCGCCCCGATGTTGACCGCGTGTATATGTCTGCCTTACAGGCTATGACAGGCTCCGGCGGCTGGCCGATGTCAATGTTCTTAACTAACGATCTTAAACCATTCTACGGCGCAACATACGTGCCGCCAACATCAAAATTTGGATTGCCCGGATTCGAAGACCTGATCCACCAGCTTGAACAGGCTTGGCTTACACGGCGAAGTGAGGTTGTAGAATCCGGTGAAAATATTCTCAATCACATCCGGGAGGCATCGCAAAACGAAGCCGGAGTGGATGAGCTCTCAGCCGAGATGCTGACCAAAGGAGCGCAGCAATTTAAGAACGGATTCGATGAAGAGTACGGCGGATTCGGCGGTGCACCAAAATTTCCAAGACCGCCCGGACTGAATTTCCTCATGCGCGCTTACAACAGGTTTGATGATTCTGAATCGCTGCAAATGGTGATACGCACTTTGCTGCAAATGGGTAAAGGCGGAATGTATGATCATCTGGGCGGGGGATTCCACCGCTACTCGGTTGATCGTTACTGGCGCGTACCCCATTTTGAAAAAATGCTTTATGACCAGGCGCAGTTAGCTGTAAACTATCTTGAAGCTTACCAGGTAACCGGTGATACATATTTTGCTGATATAGTTAATGAAGTGCTGGGTTATGTGGAACGCGTGCTGAGGAGTTCGGAAGGCGGATTCTATTCTGCCGAAGATGCGGAGTCAGCCCTGACCGCAGAAGACCCGAAGGATAAAGAAGAGGGCGCGTGCTATGTTTGGAGCAGGAAAGAAATTGACGAGCTTCTGGGCGATGATGCGGAGATATTCAATTATTACTATGGAGTGAACGAGTATGGCAATGCGCCTCAGGGCAGCGATCCGCACAGTGTGTTTGTTGAAAAAAACATATTGTACCGTGCGCACTCGGTTTCAGAAACTTCAAACAAATTTGAGCGCTCAACTGATGAAGTAAGCAGAATACTCGAAGAAGGCAGGAAAACTCTTTTTGCAGTACGGCTTAAACGCCCGCTGCCGCATCTTGATGATAAAATACTTACCAACTGGAATGGACTTATGATATCGGCATTTGCAAAATCTTACCGGGTGCTTGGTAATTCTGCTTTCCTGAAGCAGGCTGCAGGCAGTGCAGATTTCATTTTGAATCACTTATGCAGGGATATTGATAACACCCTGCTGCACCGCTTTAGGGATGGTGAAGCTAAGATCGAAGGCACTCTGGAAGATTATGCATTTTTTGTACAAGGGCTTTTAGATCTGTATGAATCGTGCTTTGATGAGAAGTATCTCGAAAAAGCGGTGCTGCTAACCGAAACAATGCTGCGGGATTTTTATGATGAGGAAGGCTCCGGATTTTTTGATACTTCGGGGAAAGATGAAAGTATCCTGGTTCGCACCAAAGAAGATTATGATTCCGCTGAGCCGACCGGTAATTCAATAGCAATTATGAACCTGCTCAGGCTTTCATTTCTAACAGGCAGGAACCAGTGGTATGATAAAGCATACAGCTCAATTGTTGCATTTTCAGCCAAGCTGGAAAAGATGCCATATGCAATGCCGCAAATGCTTGTTGCACTTGAGTACGCGCTGAATAAGCCCAAACAGATCATCATTGCAGGCAAAGAAAACGACATGACGGCTGAGTATATGCTGAGGGAAGTGTATAAAAGATTCATGCCAAATAAAATTCTCGTAATGCTTGACCCGGCAAAGGCAGCGCAGAGTTTAACTTTTGCATCAAGCGTTGTAATAAATGAGCCGGTAACTACAGCATATGTATGCGAGAATTTTGCATGCAGGCTGCCTGTTGAAACAATTGAAGAGTTTATTGAGCTATTATAGCTCATAACTAAACTGAACTAATAAATTATGTACACTGTAATTTTGTTTATGGCAGCACTTACAGCTGGTGCTATCCGGATCTTAATTAAGCGGCCAAAGGGGAAAGCGGAGTTTACGGGGATATTCCTTCTGTATATGATATTTTTCAGCATTGGGCTGGGCGGACTTTATGCATTTATGGGCCACGCTTTTCTTGCGGATGAAGTTGCCAGGGAGATCGGATGGCCAACTGGCAGCCCGTTCCAGTTTGAAGTTGCGATCGCTAATCTGGCTTTCGGAATATTGGGTGTGCTGTGCGTTAAGATAAGAGGCAATTTTTGGGCTGCAGTGGTTACAGGGTATTGCATTTTTCTATGGGGTGCTGCATACGGGCACTTTGTACAAATGCAAAAGGGAGATACTTCACCATACAACACAGGTATTTTTCTTTACGCAGGCGATATATTTATCCCGCTTGTGATATTTGTGCTGATGATAATTTATTACAGGCTCTCTGCTCCATCAAAAGAATTAAATGAAAAACCTCGAAATTAAAGCACGCTGCATAGATCATGCAGCCGCTGTTAAAGCACTGAAGAATCTCAATGCTGAATACAAAGGTGTTCTAAGGCAGCGGGATGTATATTTTCGGGTAGATAGCGGCAGGCTGAAGCTGAGAAGCATTAACGGATCAGAACATCAATTGATATATTACAGGCGGCCTGATAAAAAGTCAGCTCGTTACAGCAATTACTTTCTCGAAATGATCCGCCGCCCGGTGGAAGCTGAAAAGTTGTTACAGCAATCACTTGGTAAGCTGGTTACAGTAAATAAAATACGAAAGCTGTACATTTACGAAAATGTCAGAATTCACTTAGATACAGTTCGCGGGCTTGGCGGGTTTATTGAAATTGAGGTAGTTTGCAAAACAGCAGGTGAAACAAGATTGGCAGCAAAGAAAATGCAGATGCTGTTAAAAGAATTGTGTATTAGGCATAATGATCATATAAGATATTCGTATAGCGACTTGATCATGCAAAATAAAACTAAACAGAAAATTAAATAAGGAGAATCCAAATGTTCTTATGTCAATGGTCGTTTGATATCGCTTTCGGAAAACAATCCGAAGTAATGAAGATAATTAAAGAGTGGGGCGCGGAAAAAAAACGCAGCTCCGGGTTCTCAAAGTCAACGGGCGGAAGAGTTTATTGCGGTTATGCAGGGAAGTCTGCCTCGCATATAGTTGATGAATATGTGTTTGATACTCTTGCCGATTTTGAAGAAGCCCTTTCAGGCATGGCACAGCCGCAATTTAAGAAGTTCGCAGAACAAATTTCTCCCATAATTGTGGCGGGAAGTCAGAAATGGGAAATTTACAGGATATTAGAATAGATGTGTAGCTGCGGGATACTACCGTAAAATAGCTTGTACGGTGATAGTATTAACATTGGTATTTCTTCATATTAATACATGATGAAATACATAGCATACATATTACTCTTTACATTCCTTATCATCGCAGCATGCGATAATCCCATGGAAGTTAACAGGCCCGGCGATAAGCTCACGGGATATGTAACCCATGTTGATTCCAACCTTTATCTTACAGGCGGATTCTACTCTGTTTCACTTTTCAGCGCAGATAGCTCAAGTCCGTTTTCGAGGATACCGTTGAGAACAGATTCTCTCAGGCTTACCAAGAGAGATAACTTATACGAAACTTCTTATGATATGGATGGAGTGCCGGCGGGCAGATATTACATTGCAGCCACATGGTCTTCATATCCAAGGGTACAGAACGAAGTTCCGCTGGTTTTGGGAACCTACGGGTGTGACACAATACTCTCATGTACCAGCCATAAGATCGTTGAGTTTCCTAACTACCAAGGACAGTTCAGGAATATTTTCAGCTGGACAGATCCGGGCAAAAGATTTAACTAAAATATTTCAGCGCTTCATAAGAAAATTTAAATGAACTATTAAACCAAAAGGCCGCATGAAGCGGCCTTATTTATTATTAGGATCAATTTATTCCGAGATCACTCTCTGTTAACTTTTTCAATTGAAAATGCCGGAATACAAACTGAAATATATTCAACCGGCTCAACGAACGGATTTGAATACCTCACCCTGGTATTTCTGTAAACGCAAATTGCTTTATTCTTTTCAAGTACAATAATCTTGCCTTCAATTTCAAACTGTTTTTTTCCGGAGATAATATATGTTATCTCGTCAAACTCCGGGGTTTGAAAAGGCTCGCTCCATCCGGGCGGGGCTATCATATGCGCAAAGCTTATACCTGAGGCTTCAATACTTGCCAAGCCGAAAAACTCTTCGATAAGCTTACCATCGTTCACCGGCACAACAAAAGGTGCATCCTGGAGTTTATATCCCGGCATTAGTTGTTTCCTTCCAAAGGCAATGTAACAGTGAATTTGGCTCCTTCGCCGGGAGTGGATGCGAGGGTGAGCCTTGCCCCTATCATATCACAAAGCTTCTTGGCAATTGCGAGACCAAGCCCCGTAGAGTGTTCACTGCCGGTAGGTTGTGCGCTCAGCTTTGCAAAGCTTGAAAATATCTTGGCTTTATCTTTCTCTGTAAATCCCGGACCTTCATCTTCTATCTCAATTTGGAAGTTGTTGTCTTTTGTTCTGCAGTTCAGAAATACCTTTTTTTCAAAAGGTGAAAATTTTATTGCATTTGATAGCAGGTTATCCAGAACCTGGTAAAGGAGTTCTTTATCGGTAACCAGACTTACATTTTCGGTTTCAATACTGCACTCCAGCTTTATGGATTTTTTTGCTGCCAGCGGTGTGAAATCTATGACGAGCTTATGGCATATTTCCCGAGGTTCCATTGGAAGCATTCTTGCGATTACCAATCCCTGTTCTATCGATTTGTAATCCAGCAGCCTGTTTATCAGGCTGAACATCCTTTCGGATTGTGTTTTGATGTTGGAACACAGCTCATCAAGCATGCTGCTGTTATCTTTGTGGTCTTCTATAAGCCTTCCTGAAGAATAGATGCTTTGCAGCGGATTTTTAAGGTCGTGGGCAAGGATACTCATCAGCTCGTTCTTTTCTTCATGCAGATCGTGAAGCTTGGCATTAAGGGCATTTACTTCATTTATTGCAAGCGTCAGCTTTTTATTGGTTTCCCTTTCTGCTTCTATCTCGCCTTTTATTTTTTCGGTTTCATGCTGAACATTTATCTGTTCCATCCTGAACATGACATTTTTCTCCAGATGTTCAATATGCGAATTATAAAGTTCTTTATACATTGCAGCAGTTTTAATAACTTCACCCTTGTTTTCGAATGTGTCAATTATCCTCTGTTTGACCGTAAAGTTAATTATCTTTTCTCCGATCTTATCTAATAAAGCCGATGCTTTATTGAAATATTCCAGTGCGGAATCGAAGCTGCCTTCTTTTAGCATCACATCTCCCATAAATCTGTATGAAAGGGCTTCAAATTCCGGAAAGTTGTACTGCATGCATATATCGGCCTGCTTTTGTGAAAGTCTCTTGGCCTCTGCCGAATTGCCCTTCTCATTGAAAATCAGTGATAAAAAGTGATAAGCGTTTGCTTCAGCGAATGGATTGGAAGAATACTCCAGCGACTGCAGAAGGTATTTTTCTCCTTCTGCAAAATTGTGAAGCTGGTAATGGCATGCACCAATTGACATAAGTGAATATTGTATATTACTGCTGTCATTCATATCACGGGCAATTGCAAGAGCCTTCAGGGAGTATTCAAGAGTTCTATCGATCAGCTTCAGCCTGTTGAATAAAGAACCGAATGCCATATAAATGTGGTAGAGATTTGAAGTGTTGCCTGACTCGATGCTTGCCTGTTCTGAAAGAGAGTAATACCTAAGCGCTTCCTTGTAGTTATATGTTCTGAAATAGTTGGTTCCAAAACCTCGAAGTATTTCCGCATATAGCTTTTTATCTTTAGCAGCATGGGGTGTTTCTGATGCGGCGATGAAATTTTTCAGAGAGTCACTGAAATTGCTCAGGTTCAGGTATGCAATAGCGATATTAAAATATGCGGCCGTAATATTTTCTTCGTCACGGGCATTTATTGCCTGATGCAGCGCGCCTTCAAAGATACGGAGTGCCTCCGCCGGATTTGTTTGCCTGATGCTTTCGGCATCATCAATTACTTTTCGGATCTTATTCATAAAGAGTTATGTGTTGGGGAAATTTCTGCATCAGATATCACTGTATTAATAGTTTGAACAAGATAACAATTTTTAAGGGAAGTTTTAATACAAAATGAATGTATTTAATGTTGACTTAGTATCAGCCTACTTTAACACGGAAACTGGAACCTTTGCCGGGTTTACTTTCCAGAACAATATCGGCATCAATTAGTCTACACAGCTTTTTAACTATCGAGAGACCCAGCCCTGTTGAGCTTTCTCCCATAGTAGGTCTTGCACTTAATTTAGAGAACTTTCTGAACAACCTTAACTTGTCCTCTTCATTGAACCCTGGCCCTTCGTCTGTAACTTCAAACAGAATATTCCCGCCTTCGGTAAAGGTCCGGAGTAATACACGCGTGTTCTGTGGGGAGAACTTTACAGCATTCGAAACAATATTCCCCATGATCTCAAATAATATATCATAGTCGGTAAAAAGCTTATGCCCATTGCAGCCGTTTTCGAACTTTAGATCAACTTGTTTTCTGGCTGCGGCTTCGCGATAGTCGTTAATCAAGTCGCGGCAGATCGAATCCGCCTTAAACTCACTTTTGCTTATGCGTATCTTACCTTCTTCAACTGCATTGTGGCTCAGGAGTTTGCTTATCAGGTTGAACATCCTGTCTGTTTGCTGAATGATATTTTCAGCAAACTCTGTATTCTCGGTTCCGGGGTTGGATCTTTTTATCATTCTGGCTGTAGAAAGTATATTTTGCAGCGGATTTTTAAGGTCATGAACAGCGACTGCCATAAATTCATTTTTTTCCGAATTAAGCTCAGCCAGTTCACCGTTAAGCCGGTTAACTTTATCCAGCGCTTTTCGGAGCTCAACATTTTTCAGTCTTTCAATTTCTGCTTCGTCTTTGGCTTTTTCAACCTGATGCTCGCTGTTGAGCTGCTTAATTTTAAGCTTTGATTGGTTTTCAAGATACTCAACATGATATTCATACAGCTTTGAATACGCCTCCGCTTTATTTCTGTAATCACCGGTTTTATCATAAAGCTTGATAAGAGATTTGTACAGCTTAAAGAATATCCTTTTGTTTTCGAACGTTTCGGCAAGGCTTATTGCTGCTTCCAGGTCTTTAAGAGCGGCACCGTAGTTGCCTTCTGAAAGATAAATATTCCCTTTCATCGCAAGGCAAAGAGCGGTGTAGTCTTGTATGTGATTTGCTTTTGCGATCTCAAATCCATTTTCCGCAGAGCGCATTGCTTCCGGAAAATTACCCCTGTCAAAATTAAGCTTTGAAAGATAATAATAAGTATTTGCCTTTGTAAATTCTGATGTTTCGTTCCCGAAAACCATGAGCAGGAATTTTTCTGCATCATCAAGCTTATTGAGCAGGTAATAGCATGAACCAATTCCAAGGTATGAATAGCTCTTCATTGAACCTGATTCAAGCTTCTCCGCAATTTTAAGAGACTTGAGTTCATGTTCAAGCGCTTTATCAAACATCTTGAGCTGAATATAAACCGAGCCCATTGTGGACTCGATCATGTGTATATTCTCATCATAACCGCACTCTAGACTCACTTTTTCGCTCTGGTAAAGATAGTCAATGGCCTCCTGCAGCATGTTTGTACAAACAAACTGCACACCAAGGCATCGCAGAATATTGGCTTTAAGGAACATATCCTTGTTAATTTCAGGATTGCCCAGTGCCTCTGTAAAATACTCTTTTGCTGCCCTGTGATTTGAAAGGTTATGAGAGGCTACTCCTGCATTGAAAAGAATTTCAATTACTTCAAGCTGATTATTCTGTTCTTTAGCCAGTTTCAGTGAATCTAAAAACAATTGCAGAGACACAGAGGGATCAATTTCCCTCAAATTTTCTGCTTTTTCAGCAATTTCCGCAAGTTCTGATTTCATACTTGATGTAATTTATAAAGGTTTGATTGAGTTGGTATAACGTAAACAAGTTAGTTTAAAACTATTGTTTTTTCCGTTTTTAAGGTTCCCTTTTTAGAGAAACGGTAAATGAAGCACCTTGTCCTTCACTGCTTTCCAGCTTTAGCCTTGCACCCGCCAATTCGCATAACTTCTTTACGATTGATAAACCTAATCCCGTGGAGTGTTCATTTCCGGTAGGTTTGGCGCTCAATCTTGCAAACTTATGGAACATCTTAGCTTTATCAGCATCGCTGAAACCGGGACCGTCATCTTTGACCTCGATCCTGATATCCTCTTCATCGGTAAAGGTACTTAAGCGGATATCTTTGTGCTGAGGAGAGAATTTTATTGCATTAGAAATCAGGTTCTGCAGAATTTCATATAATATCACTTTATCTGTTTTAACGTTCAGTTCGCCCGGGAATTTTTCCAGCTTTATGTTGAGGAATTTTCTTTCTGCCTCTTCCCTAAAATTTTCGGCAAGCTCAGCACACAGCGGATTTACATCAAAAACAGATTCCTTTATCCTTAGTTCACCCTGGTCTATTGCATTATGATCAAGAAGCTTTTTTATAATATTGAACATCCTGTCGGTCTGACTTACGATATTTGATGTAAACTCATCCAGTTCTTCTTTCGGCAGATCATCCGATCTTTTCATGATCCTTGCGGTTGATAAAATATTCTGCAGCGGATTTTTCAGATCGTGAACAGCGATAGCCATAAACTCATTCTTTTCATCATTCAGCTCTTTCAGGCTTACATTTAGCTTCTTGACATCTTCAAGTGCCTGTGCAAGCTCGATATTTTTGAGCCTTTGAATTTCAGCTTCCTTTTGCGCCTGTTCAATTTCGAGCTGTGTTGATATATTTTTTGCCTTCAACTCAGACTCTTCATTAAGAAGCTCTATTTCTTTCCGATATGCTATTTTTAAATGCATTAGCGCATTCTGAGCGTCCCCCATTTTCTCGAAAGATTCGCTCAGCATCTTATGCAGCTCATGGATCGATCTTTTCATCCCAAGCTGATCAGCGATCTCAAGCGCTTTTTCAAGGTTGATCTTTGCTTCACCGACTTTGTTCTCGATCAGGTTTAGCTGGCCAATGGTGCCGAATACTTTTACAAGGCCGCGTTTATCATTCAGGTCGGTTTTTATTTTCCGACTTTCTTCGAACAATCGGTAAGCTTCTTCCAGATTGTTAAGCTTAATGTTTGTTTCTGCAATGTGATCGAGTGTTATCGAACTTCTGCGCCGGTCATTCTTTACAGATGCAAGGTTAAGCGCGTCATAAAGGAACTTCAGAGACTCGTCGAAATTGCCAAGTAAAGTATGAGTTAAGCCAATATTAATATTGGTAACCAGCAAAGATTCGCTGTCATTTTCTTCCTCGGCAATATCAAGCGCCTGCGAATAGAATTTCAGGGCATTGCGGTAATCTTTGATGTTGGTATATATAAGGCCGATATTCGATAGTACGATTGCGATCTTTTTGTTTTCTTTAAGCTCTTCGTATATCTTAAGTGCTCTGAAATACGCCTTAAGAGCGTTGGAGTAATTGTTCAGGTTATCGTGGATAATTCCCACACAATTGAGAGAATCTCCCATTACCTTTTTATTACCAAGATGCTGTGATAGTTTTATGGCTTCGGATAGGAATTTCATCGCCTGGGGATAGTTGGCAAGCAGCTCGTTACAAACCCCAAGTGTATATAGACTTGAAGCTTCAAGCTCTTCATCACCGGATTTTAATGCCTGCACATAAACAAAATTCGCCTGCTCAAGCGCTTTTTGAGGCTCGTTTATCTTCATCCTCTGGGCTTCTTCGAGGAGTGTATAGAGCTTTACGTTATAACCTTCCGGAAGATTCATTAATTGTTTTCAGCTTCGATCAATATCATAAAGAAATTCTTCATTTAAAATGTAAATTAGTCATTTTTACCGGGTATTTCTATGTTTAAATCCAGAAAATGTTGTTTCATGTCTAATTTCAAACTGCATAGTC
Organism: Ignavibacteria bacterium; assembly: GCA_014879675.1. Taxonomy (GTDB): domain Bacteria; phylum Bacteroidota; class Ignavibacteria; order Tepidaquicellales; family OLB5; genus OLB5. The sequence continues at coordinate 3,399 of JACSRQ010000067.1, read as the reverse complement.
TTTGTGTATAAAATTTAGGTATTTTTAGTTTCTTTTATGAATTATATTTGAAATGGTGTAAATAACGTTCTTTTAAATAATTCTTACACCAGGAGCTAAGAACCATGAAACGCTATACTGCGGCCGTCATTGCGATTTTATTGCTATGTTCGGCGGCCGGTTCTGTTTTATATTCGCAGGGTTTTGACGGCCTGAAGTTGTCAAGATCGGCAAACGGATACGAAATAGAATACAGCCTTCCGGGTTACAATACAGAAACTGTAACCAGGCTGGGAGAACAATATGATATCATAAGCATGAATAACTATGGTATCACTCCCGAAGAAGGCCTGCCAATGTTGCCTCAGCTCACTTTCATCCTTGTAATAAATAAAGCAGAATCATCACCCGGTTTTATTGTTCAAAACCAGTTTGTTGAAGAAAAATTTCAGCAGAGAAAAATATTTCCAACCCAGGCGCCCTGGGAGAAATCCGGACAGCTAAAGGATAGACCCTTTACTGTAAATAAGGATTACTACTCTACCAGCGGCAGTATCTTCAATCCATTAGTAAAAATTTCAGAGCCAATTGTAATTGCCGGAGTAAAGGCAGTTATGGTTACTATTTATCCGTTCAGGTATGACCCAACAAACGGAAAGCTGCTTGTAACGCGCTCAGCAGAGATAAACATCGATCTTCCCGCAGGGATGCCCGCATATAATTCAATTGGCAGCTCATTCAGGGAAATGTTTGATGCTTCGGTTATCAATCCAGGGTGCATCAGCTACACCAATACGAATAATTATTTGATCATTACCCCGCCTGAGTATGAAGCAGCAATGGGACCATTTGCATCATACAAATCAAGTATGGGCTATAACGTGCTGATGGTTAACACCGGTACTACCGGGACAACCACAGCCGCCATTCTGAATTATATTCAGCAAAGGTATAACAACATATCTACAAGGCCTGAGTTTATTCTTCTTGCCGGTGATATTAATATGGTACCCGAGTGGACAGGTATCGGATCTGATAATCCGCACACTGACCTGAACTATACTCTGCTTGAAGGCAGCGATGCTTTCGCAGATGCATTCATTGGGAGGTTTTCGGTATCTAGCACGGCAGAGCTTACGAATATAATTAACAAGACTATTTACATGGAAAGCTCAATTGGTGCCCTTCCTAAAAAAAATGTGTGGATGGCCTCTACAGATAATCATGCTATAACTGAAGGCACTCATAATTTTGTTATTGATAGCTTTTTCACTTCACCGCCTTATTCGAATGTTAAGTTATATACCTACACTAATGGCTCAACCACTCAGCAGCTAATTGATGCGTTGAATGCTAACCAGGTATTTGCAGTTTACTCCGGACACGGAAGCACAACAAGCTGGGCAGACGGCCCGCCGCTTTCGCAATCACAGGTTAATTCACTTACTAACACATACTTTCCTTTTGTTTATTCATTTGCTTGTTTGACCGGCCAATATCAGAATACAGAGTGTTTCGGCGAAACATGGATACGCCGGGCCAAAGGCGGCTCAGTATTCTGGGGTTCATCAGTAAATTCATTCTGGGATGAAGATGATATCCTTGAAAGAAGACTATTCAGAGCTATGTTCACAGACGGACTCAAAAAAACTGCCCCAATGTTTGTTCAGGCAAAAACATATCTCGTACTTCATTACGGCAGTGTTACTACTACCATGAGAAGATACCTTGAAATGTATAACTGTCTTGGCGATCCTTCATTATATGAAGCACCGTACGGTCCGGTTATTTCGCATGTTTGCCTTCCTAATACAGAAAACCTTGCAGGGCCATATACGGTGAACTGCATGATAACTCCTGCGGGCTCAAATATTGATCCGGCAAAGACAAAACTTTTCTGGACGCGCGGCAGCAGCTTCAGCGATAGCATTTCGCTGACAAACTCTGCAGGCAATAACTGGACAGCGAATATTCCGGGTAACGGTTCAGCAGCTATATATAAGTATTATCTCAAAACTTGTGATATGGCAGGCAGAATAACAGTGCTTCCGCCGGACGCGCCAACAGGATATTTCACTTTTTCAGCATCTGTAGATGCTACTGCACCGGTTATTACCCATACCCAGCTTGGAAACACCGGACAGCCAATGTGGCCTGCAACCGTTAACAGTAATGTTACCGATAATATCGGGGTGGATAGTGTTTGGGTAGAGTGGTTCAAAAATACACCCTCAGTAATAAAAAGATTCAGGCTAAATGTTACTTCCGGCAGCAATTTCGCGGGAGTATTCAATTCGGCTAATCCGGAAGTCGCCCCCGGTGATTCAATATTCTATGTGATAAAAGCTGTTGATAATTCTTCCAATCATAACATTGGCAGTTTGCCCGCTGCAGGTTATTACAAATTTCTTATAACCGACCAGGCTGCAGCAACATTCTGCAAGCAGACTTTTGTACCAATACGTGATAACCAGATATCATATGATACTTTATATATTGCATCATACGGTACAATAGTAGATTTCAATTTCAAGATGGAATCACTTGTACATACTTATGACGGTGATATTACATTCAGTGTCACATCGCCGGCAGGGCTTGAAGTAGTACTATCCAATAGGCGCGGATCGGGGGGAGATAATTACACGAATACACTCTTCGATGATTCAGCCGCAGTTTCGATATCTACAGGTACTGCGCCTTTTACGGGTTCATTCACACCTGAAACGCCTTTGAATGTTTACAATGGCGCTGAAGTGCACGGAAACTGGATATTCAAAGTAAACGATCAGGCAGGCGGCGATACCGGACATGTTGAAAGATATTGCCTGAACATTATTTATAATGCTATACTTGCATTAAACAATAATCAGCTGCCAGTGAAGTTTGAGCTTGGGCAGAATTACCCTAACCCATTTAACCCTGTAACTACTATCAAGTACTCAGTTCCGAAACAGTCAATTGTAAGGCTGGTTATTTATGATATAATTGGCAGGGAAGTAAAGACTCTTGTAAATGAAATGCGCGCAGCGGGTACTTACGAAGCAGTATTTGACGCATCTCAGATTGCAAGTGGTGTATATTTCTACAGAATGGAATCAGGTGACTTTACTGATGTGAAGAAACTTGTAATATTGAAGTAAGAAATATTCATTTAGGTAAAAACAGAGAAGCCGGGCTAATAGTCCGGCTTTTTTTGTTAAGAAGCTGTCTTGCGGAGAAGGTGGGATTCGAACCCACGATACCGTTACCGGTATACCACCTTTCCAGGGTGGCCAATTCAACCACTCTTGCACCTCTCCGAGTGTTAAAGAAAACAAGGGGTAAACAACCCCTTGTAGTATTGAATGGTTTGCGGAGAGCGAGGGACTCGAACCCCCACAGGCTTGCGCCCGGCGGTTTTCAAGACCGCTGCAATAC
>JACSRQ010000147.1 GCA_014879675.1 Ignavibacteria bacterium | reverse complement strand
AGATGTGTATAAGAGACAGATATAACGATAATATCAAAATGTTTGCATGAAACGTTAGTAAGTACAGTTAGTTCAACCCGTTAGAATTTTTTTAAATTCTATCACGCTATGATAGGAATGTAGAAAAAGAAAAACATAAGTTGTATCAAAATTCTTTAGAGGAGGAATTATAAAATGAAATTTCTACAAATGCAAAAAAAGCAGCACAAGGGAAAGCATGACGCAGGCAGGTATCTGCTCTGGCTATTTATAGCAGTAGTCATCATCTCAATAGTATCGTTAGTAACCACTGCCTACAGTTCTGAAGAAACTTCACGTTTGCTGCTTGACTCAATTAACAGCTCTGAAGTTGTTTATTTTGACTATGGTAGCCACCAGTTAAGAGAAGAGGCTTATCCGGTTCTTGATAAAGCGGCTGAAATGATGATAGGTGAGAATGGCCTTATTCTCTATATTACAGGCTATACCGATGACAGGGGCAGTGAAGGATTTAACCTGGAGCTCTCGCTTAATCGTGCCAATGCCGTTAAGGATTACCTGCTCACTAAAGGAGTTAGCGGTGAGAATATTATCGTTAGCGCAATGGGAAAAAATGAACCCGTAAACGGCAATTCTAACGATGAAGAGCGTGCATTGAACCGTCGGGTAATTTTTTCATTTAATGACCCGCAAAATAATACCGGCAAATATGCCATTGAGAAATTTCCCGGCAGAAGGTTTTATGCTGAGGCTTCGCTAAAGAACGAATATGTTAACTCACTGATCAAAGTGAACTCACGAAATGAGATAACCGCCGATCTTTCTATCCGTGATTCAGCAGGTCAGCCGGTTGATTCCATAGCAGTTGAAGATATTTCGGCTGTTCTGAGGTGGGAAAATGAGGGAATTAGGGATTCAACCGAAGGGGCGCCGAGGATGATACCTATTAATGACAAAAAGAAAATTGCGTTTACACTGACAATGGATTACAGCGGAAGCATGTATGGGGTTGATTCAATCGCCAAAGATATACCAAAAAGCGATAAGATCATTGCGATGGAAAAAAGTGTGAAGCTATTCATTGATCAGCTTGGGAGCAATATGTTCTGTAAGATCATTAAATTCGGTGTAAAAGTTTTACCGCCGCTTAAATTCACCAAATCTAAGAATGTACTATATGAAGCGCTGGAAAGTAATTCTTATCCTATGGGAGCTACAGCATTGTATTCATCCATATATACGGCTTTAAGCGATACAACATTCCAGAGCAACCCTACGGTTATGAAAACCGTTATAGCATTTACTGACGGGATGGAAAACTCGTCTGTCAGGGTGACGCTCGACTCTATATACAGGAAAAGTGCTGCTACTAACACAAAGGTTTTTACAGTAGGTTTATACAACGATGTGGGTGATTACAAACCGGATTTCAACGAGCTTGTAAGGAGGAAAGCCGACATGCTTTCAATTGCACGCAATACCGGCGGCTTCTTTTACCAGGCTAGTGATCCGGCGGAACTGAAAAAAATATACGCTAATATATATGATCAGGTGCTCAAGTCATACTTCATAAGCATTGTTTGGAACAGCGCTAAACTTCCGCCTAAAGGAACACAGGTGAAGGCAGAACTTAAAATTAATGTGAAAGGAATATCCAGGGTGCTTTACAAGAATTATGTAATGGAATAAAATGCATTATAATAAAAAAACCCGGGGTTTTTAAGCCCCGGGTTTAGTTTTCAATTAACTTCGTTTTACTGGATATTTATTTGATCAGAATCATCTTCTTGACATCAGTGAACTCACCCGATTCAAATTTATAGATATATGTTCCGCTTGCGTAATTGGAAGCGTCCCATGTAGCTTCATATCTTCCTGCAACCATTTCTTTATTTACAAGCTGAGTAACCTGTTTTCCAAGTATATCATAGACTGTAAGTTTCACGAATGCATTGCTGGGAACATCATATTTAATTGTTGTTGCGGGGTTAAACGGATTTGGATAGTTGTTATACAGCTTATACACAGTAGGAAGATTGTTATTCTCTTCTTCGATGCCTGTCAGGTAATCAAGCCTGATGCAGCCTGCGGGTGAGTTTACAAGTGTATCCCAGCCTGTTGCATAGGTAAGCTGGGTTAATGAATCATAAACAACTGCCGGGCCGCTGCCGGTGGTTCTTAATACCGGCCTGATACATGCTGTTGAATCCAGCCTGTTAAACCTAAGCCTGCCAATTGTGTATGTTCCCGGACCGAATGTAAAACACGGTGAAGAAGGATTCCTTACAATATTAAGGCTGATAGTAGCACCGCCTAATATGGAAGTTGTTGTCATGGTGCCATAGTTGGCATTGTTGTGGATGTTACTGTTTGCCTCCAGCACTGTTGCATCAGGAAGTATGGTAACACCTGCGGGATTTGTGGAAGTTGTCCAGTTAACCCTGATGTTACATGAACCTACGCGCCATGTTTGGCCGGTTGGAACTGTTGCCCTGAGCTGAATTGACCAGACGTTTCCGCCGGTAATTGTGGGGTTAGCTACAAAAAACCTGACCTTCACCTGCGAGCTTGCCGCAGCAGTAACCAGGAACATTATAAAAAGAGATAAAATTATTTTTTTCATTGTTGCTTAATTAAGTTTATATTTTCAAAATTTTAAAAGGGCTGAGCTTCCTGCAGGAGGAAGCTCAGCCGGATAGTACTATTTTCTGTTATTATCTTTTTTTACATCGGTTTTAACAGGTTCAAGCATCTTTTTCTTTTCCCTTATCAATGCGCTGTTTTTCTTGGCATCAAAATCAGGTGTGTTCAAGATTACCCTGTCTGTTGCTGCTTCAAACGAGAATCCGCATGGCAGGAATGAGCTTGTACCATTGTATAGTATCCAGATAGCCTGATCAATAGCATCAACGAACAGATCCCCGTTAAAATCAGCGGAAAGATAGCCGTCAAGGCCGTTTTGTGCAATCCAAATGGTTTGGTCAATAGCATCAACAAAACCATCCCTGTTTGCATCACCCGGTATCATTGCCCATCTTACAGGCGAAGTAGATACTTTGATCATGTTAAATCCAAATGCTTTGGTAGAGTCTGTTGTGAAGTCGTAGTTAACTGTAGAGCCTCTTGTAACTGTTGCCCTGTAACGGGTTGCAACTGCAAGATGGTTCCTGTGGTAAACCAGCATGTAGTAGTTGCCTGTAGCTGCATTCGAGAAACTGATGTTAGCCCCGAACGTTACAGAATCAACTGTGCTCTTAGCTGAATCTACAGTAACACATGAAACCGAATCAACAAGATATACTCTGATAGTATCTCTCATGTTCAGTCTGCCGCTGCCGGAATCATAGAAACCACCCGGGATTACAGTCAGGTTTACTACTGCAGGCGGCAGAACTGTATTAACAGTAAATTTAAATACCTGTGACCAGGCGCCTGTTCCTGTGCCGTTTTTACCGTTAACTCTCCACCAGTAGTTTGTATTGTTTACAAGTCCTGTCACCGGCTTGGTTGTATCTGTAACTGTTGAATCATTTAATATTATAGTATTAAACAATGAGTCGGTTGCGATCTGCACCCTGTATGTAGCAGCAATAAGTGATTTGCTCCATATCAAAGTTGGTGATGTTGTTGTTACAATTGCATTGTTTAATGGTGTCTTCGGGAATTCAGCAGGCAGTGCAGCATCACTCAATGTAAATGATGAGAACCTTAACAGTCCGCTTACTTTAACGCTTAATGCAGAAGGCGTTAACTCACTCTGTAAGTTACCAATACCCTGCGGATAAGTCATCCAGAATCCGACATCGTTCTTGGCTAGAAGTACATTTGATGCAGGCGAAGTAATTGAATATGTTTCATTATCGCCATAATACCATGTTGCGTCATATGTAGTTCCGCTGAATGTTCCAACGGGTGTCGCCGTCCAGTATGAAACGCTTGTCCTGTTCGGATTTGTAACATTAGGAGCAAGTGGACTAATACCTGAAAAATAGTTTACATTTACAGATGTTGGATAAGTTCCGCCGGTACCCCAATCTATGGAACAGATCTTTCTGCCATATAATACATAATTGGTAGTAGCTCCTGCTCCGGGTGTACCTACCTGTGTTGCCACAGGATTAGATGGAGGAGTTGCGGTAAATTCATCGGCACCTATATCTGTAACGCCTGCCGGAATTGTAGTCACACGTGTGTCACCGGTGTAATCAGTATTATAACCTGTGAGCGCGATGCCTTTTCCTGATACCAGCCAAGCGGCAGTATTACCTGTTAATATTGAAAGATTACATGTGCTGATTGAAGTAAATAGGTTTGTCGGATTAACAACAGATGTTGTTGTGCTCCATGATTGTTTGTCACCGTTTGATGAAGCAACCCATTGATCAAGTGATTGAGCATTACCTAAACCCCACTCACCCATAGTGTTCGCATTAGTGCCAAGGTAAACATTGTAATCGGATGAAGTTGATAGCCAGCCTATTAAAGGATTGGCTGCTTCATTGCCGATTACATACTGATTTCCTGCACCACCTGTTCTGGCGTTAACAAAAAGGTTATTTTTGAAGGAAACTGCGCCCGTGCTTGTTCTTACATAAGCCCATGAACTGTAAGTACCTGAAGGCTGCGTACCCCCAATATAGAACGAATTGTAGTAATAATTGCAAGGTCCGGGGCTTGAGCTGGTGTGATACACACCTGCGATAGCGCAATTTACTGCTGCCAAAGGTTCGTTTTTAGCTGCTTTTTTATTAAATACATTACTCTGAACAGTGCCTTTATCATTTACTCCATCAAGGTCATCCTTGGTTAAAGGAACTTCTTTAACAATCTGTTCAGATGCAAAACCCTCTTTATCTTTTAAACCTAATAGAGGAGTTTCCGATACTTCAGGGATTGATACTTTATTATCTGTATTTCTTACTGCTTTTATCATCGAGGCATAATCAGGATCATCTGTCGGGTCGCCGTTTGTTAAGCTAACCATATTATTATTTATATTATATGGTCCCGAGCTCTGAACGTTGAAACCTAGCAGTAAAGGTGCCGGGGCAAGAACGCCTGTTCCCAAATGCCTGAAATCGAATATTTTATTTTTTGAAACTGTACCGCCTGTCGTTCCGCCTGCAAGAATACCTCCCACAAGCTGCGCGCCTGAACCGGTACCCAATGCGTATAATGTATAAATATTATTTTGTGTATAAGTATTTATACCGGCACCTGTGCTGAATATACCACCAAGCAAGAATGAAGCTGATGGTACATTGCAGTTGTTTGTTAGATTCCTGATTGTATTACCTGCGAAATTATAATTACCGGCTCCGCTATTGGAAATTCCATAGACAGAAACTGTATTTACAGTGCTGGTACTAAGATCAGTAATGTTGGCAATAGTATTATTTGTAATATTATTTGTTGTGCCGGCTCCATTTGCAAGCAGGATTCCTCTGAAAGCAGTACCGGTAACAGTCTTTGTCTGCTGGATACTGTTTGGAGTGGTTAAGCTTCCTATCAGGTTATTATTAATAGAATAGGTTTGACCTGCGGTTGTGTTAGAATAATTTATGCCATAATAGTTATCGGCAGTTGCTATGGAAGTTCCGCCAAATGTGATACTTCCCAAAGTATTATCGTTTACACTTCCAAAGCCTACATGATGAATTATACTGATTATATATGCTGTTGCAGTAGTGTTGGTAGTCAGTGTAATATTATCATTTCCCGTTGTTGCGCCAATAATATTATTATTAACATTTATCCAGCCTGTCTGCGCGTAAATAGCTTTGAAGAAAGCAGAAGTGCCTGTTGCCGGAGAAGTTGTTAAGTTAATATTCTTGATCGTATTACCGGTAATGTTTGTTGGCGTAAGAACACTTACAAATGCCTGGATGCCAAAGAAGCTGTACAATCCCGCACCTGTATATGTCATTGCTGTCCCTGCGCAAAGCGGGGCGGAACCACCTACATAATTATTGGTTATCTGATTATTGTTATTGTTTGTACTGTTATTGTTATAAATCGCTGCGAATGTTGCGCCTAATGTAACCGTTCTGGTTCCTGTCTGGTAGAAACTGTTTCCTGTTATTATCCAGTCAGTATTACCTGTGTTCAAAAATACACCGCCGGTAAATGAAGCAGCGTCAAGGAAATAATTGTAAATATTATTTCCGGTGACTACATTATAGCTGTTATATTGCGGAATTGTTGTGGTAGTTCCGTTATTATAGATACCAAATGCGGGATAACCTGTTGCATCGCTTCTATCCCTGATATCGCAGCCGGCAATAACGTTACTATCATTACCCATTAAACCGGTTGTAGTACTGAAAAGAATAGTTCCTGCCTGTGTTGTAGAAACACTGGCATTATTACTTTCAATAATACAGTTTTTGAGCGAGTCTTTACCAGCCTCATTGAGGAAAACGAATGTCGGGTACAGACCATTTGTATTCCTGAACGTCAGGTATTTAGAGCCGAGTCCGTTATTTCCATCAATTGTAACCCTTCTTGAACCATTTAAACGGATCATACCCTGAGCAACACTTCCCGATATTAGTTTCGGTGTAGCATCTGAAGGAACGATCCTGATAGTATAACCGCCCGGACCTGTTTCATTGGTAATGTTAAGAGAATTTGTCCCGTCTTCTATCATGTCAGACGTAATTAATGCTGTGATATTACCTGTTAATGTACCTGCATTTAAGGCTGCAAATAAACCTCCTGCTCCTGTTAATGAAGAATATGTTTGTGAAGCACCTACATTATAAGATCCGGAGAAGGTGTTTGTACCGATCAAGTAACTCAAAGTGTTGGAAATCGGGGCACTTCCTGCAACTAACGCAACTGTTGTTGGTGCAGTTGTAAATGTAGCCTGATTCCAGCCTAAATTGGGTGTTACTACCAGGTCCTGAGCAATAACAAAATACTGTATTGTTTGACCTGCAATAGCCCCAGTACCGCCATTTAATTTTGTATAGTCAATTGTAAAATCAAATGGTGAAGTTGTTCCGTTAGCTTCAACCCATTTCCAGCCATCTGTTCCGCTTGTATTATCATTTATAACGTTTCCATCAATTGATCTTTTATAATAGACTCTGGGTCTTGTTCCTGCAGTTGTATTTACACCACTTGCATCAGTAATAATAACATTATTGAATGCCCTGTTCGATGTACCGCCGTTGCCCAGCGCTGTGTAGTTAATGTATGGTGCAGCATTATCCGAATTTAATCCGCCGAATTCATGCGCTCCCATATCAGGGCCAATTGGTGTGAATCCGCCAACCGGATAACCTGAATTGGGATACCTTGCTGTACCAAAAGCATCGTTTGTAATGCTTAAAGGAGTTGCTATTACTATTCCACCGCTTTCAAGTACTGTAGCAACGCTTGTCTGAACTCTCAAATCATATGGAGCAGTTACGCTGTTTACAAATGGCGGATTTTCTGTTGCTGAAGCATTATCTTTGGGGTTAACTCTTGTTTTGTAAGCTGCCAATGTCTGGTCAGAGTTTGTTCCATCAAAGAAGATTAATTTTGCAGTTGAAGGTGTGCCTGCATAGAAGCAGTTGTTATTTGAATTTGCGGAGTAGCTTGTAAGCAAATTTGAAGACCTTCTGTAGGCTGCAGTGTTCCCTCCGGTTGCTCCGGGTGTTGATAAATTAACAATAACATTATTCCTTAGATCAACTATTGGTGTTGTAGAAGCATAAACTCCAGCAGTACCAAAAGTTGTTACAGAAGAGCTTACTGCTTTTAAGAATATTGTATTGTAATAAGCGTTAACATAAGTACCGCCGCTTATATATAAACCTGTAACAGCCGGCGCTATACTTGTACTTGCTGTACTGTTCAGATCGGTAATAATATTATTATATACATTCGTAGTAACACCGCCTGATATATATAATCCAGATACGGTTGCTGAAGTACTTGTATTTGATGTTAAGCCATTGATCCTGTTCCTGTTAATATTTACAGAAGATCCGTTGACCGAATACATACCATAAATTGTACTTCCGGGGCTGGTGATATTAAATATCGAATCCTGCGAAAAAGATACTATTGATGTAGCTGAAGGATTATTATATATACCATATATAGTTGAAACACCACCATTGGTAAAATTACCGACTTTATTGTTATTAAAATTAACATAATTTGGCGGCGAGCCAATCTGGTAAATGCCATAATAACCAGTTGCAGCAGCACTTGTAAATCCGGTTACAGTATTGCCATTCATATTGACCGTTCCTGTTCCTGAACCTGAATGGTAAATACCATAAATCGTACCTGTACCGGTTGCAGTCAGTTTCGTCAGGTTAGTTACAGTGTTGTTGTTCATATTTTCAGTTGAACCGGATGCCGGTGTTGCTGTGTAATAAATTCCGTACATTGCGCCGGTTCCGCTGCTGGTATTCCCGGTTATAAGATTACTATTGTAATCTGATACCGGAGCCGTGGAGGAATTATACATGCAATATAAAACACTGCTTGAGGTAGAAGGTGATACATTATTGCTTACCTCGTTATTGCTCATATTACAAGTAAATGTACCTGCTGTATTGTAAATACCGTAAGATGTACCTGTTGCAGTTGTACCACAAATAGTATTATTTTTAACTTTATTACCCGTTATTACAACATTTTGAGTCGTAATTGAACTGTACATACGGTAAGTAGAGTAAGCTGTGGTTCCGTTTACAACATTTCCTGAATCCAGATTATTTGTTAATGTATATGATCTGATCGGAGAGCTTAAGGTGTATATTGAGTATATTGTTGTACCCGTTGAAGCAGCACCGCCATAGATATTTCCAACTAACCTGTTTCCTGAAACAACCAGATTGTTAGAGGCTGCGTTGCAGTACAATCCATACATTGAACCGGATGTCGCTGTTAAATAAGTGCAATTTTGTATATTATTGTTAAGTATGTTAATATTATTTGAGGTACCAGCCGAACTATTGCCAAAACTTATTCCATAAATTGAGCTGGATGTTCCTTCAGCTGCAATCGTGACTGTATTATTGGAGATAGTCAGATCTGAGTTACTCATTGTTGAGCAGAATACCCCATATAGTGTTCCTGACGAATTCACACCGCCAGTGCTGTTAATAGTGTTACCGTTCAATACCAGCCCGTTTTGGTAAATGCTATAAATTCCATAAGCCGTAGTTGAAGTTCCGCCATAATTAGTAATATTGCAATTATTGACGGAGTTATTTTGATCATAGAACGCGAACGGAGTTGCGTCAGAATAGCCGCTGAAGTATATACCAACGTATGCATTTGTGATCGTGACGCCTGTAAATGAATTGTTTGAATTTGCCCCGTTAGTTGAAGTAACAGTAAATGTACCTGTTGATGCTGGTGAATGGTTACCGGAGTAAATGCCAACTGAAGCCACGTTTGTTTTATTCAAAGTAATGCTGCAGTTTTTGATAACAACATTCTGGCATCCATTTGATCCATCCGGTTTTACCAAAGCGTAACCCCATTCCATCTGTGTTGTTGGTGTGGTGTTTGCCGGATTTTCCATCAGGTCAATTCCATCAAAAGTAATATAATCAGCGCCGTTGAGCTTTATGATACCATCAGTTGTTGTTGATGTACCAACGCCGGCAGTAATTACCGGATTTGGAAGCGGGGCTGCGCCGAATCTCTGGAAAATGATGGGGTTTGTTACTGTACCTGTCGTTGTCAGCACCAGGTTTGCTGCTGTATCAATAAATCCTGAAGATACATTAAATGTAACAGGTCCCATTGTTCCGCGGGCGTTCAGATCTGCAATCGCCGTATTGAAATTAGGATAGGATCCGGGAATAGTATAAACTCCTGACATCCTGGACGCTCCAATAAGCCTGTTTCCGGAAGGAGCCGTTACAGTTGGAGTTCTGGGTGTTACAACGTTCAATGCGGTACACTCTGCGTCAATAACATCGTTTGTTGTGGCTGATATTGGCACATCGTAGGTTAACCAGAAATAGTTTGTACCGGGAAGCAAAGTCTGTGAACCATTTATTACAAATGTTCCATTAGGTGAACTGAATCCTGCACCATATTGAGCAGTTGCTGCAAATGAATTGACCAAACCTGTTGACCAAAGTTTTGCATTTGTAATATCTGTTGCAGCATTAGTACTTCCATTTGTGTTAAGTGTGAAACTGGTAATACTTAAAGGCGTCAATGAACCTGTGGTTACCACCTGGATTCCAATAACTTCTGTTTTAAGTGAAGGTTTGGAAAATCCGGTAACGTTATTTTGGGTTACTGTGCTGGAGGTATAAACCATAGGAGCAGCAGCTGTTACATTAACGGTATAATCTTCTGTTTCGCCATAACTTAAAAGAGCACATGGCTGAACTGATGTTGGAGCTGAAGAAAGATTGTTTCTTAATCTCATTCTGTGATTGCCGACCGAGGCTCCCGGAGGCACAGTTATAAAAGCAGAGGTTACAACAGGCGAACCTGTTGTTATTATTGGAAAAGAAGTGTATTCACCTGCGTCAAATGAATTATTGTTATCCCAATCTATCCAAATAGCAAAACCCTGTGGATTACTGCTGGAAAACGTTGATGCAGATACGGGATAAGTAACACCCTGCTCTAATGATGCGGTTAAATTTCCGAACCAGCTATAAGCATACGGAAAATTCGCATCAGGATCGCAAGTGCTGGTGTTGTTTATATTACCAATTGTTAAGTTTGTAATGTAAATTCCTGTTCCTAAGCACCCGTTATTTGAAAAAGTTCCGCGGCAGTAATTATCAATCTGTCTTCTGCCGGCAGGATCAGTTATTGTTGGAGTTTGAGTACCCATAGAACCTGAACCGATTATAGATACCGTTTGTGCGTCAACATAATCTCCCTGAACGGCACCTGCTGTTGCATCATATGTCAGCCAGAAATAATTAGTACCTGCGCTCATTGGCTGAGAGCCTGTAACTGCAAATGTGCCGCTTGGCGATACTGTAGTTCCTACAACTGTTGTAGTTGCAAATACATTTGAAGTTCCAGTATAATAAACTTTTGCATTTGCGAAATCAGCCGGGTTTGTAGAGCCCGTAGTATTAAAGTTCAAACTTGTCAAATTAATAGGGGATTGTGTTCCCGTCATTACAACCTGAATCTGTACGATCTGGTTGTTAATCGAACTTTGCGGGATGTTTAAGCCCGGTGTTACCTGCGCTGTTGTACTTGATACATATGTCATAGGAGAAGCAGCCGGCGGTGCCCACTGGAAAGTTAAATTGAGTGCGGGAACAATAGCACTTGTCATTGTACATGCATCAGAGTTTAATGTTCCTGCAGTTGTAGCTGCCCAGTTTGTTGTTGTTGTTCTGTTGTTGAAATCAGCTGTAGTAGCTCCTCCTAAACCAACCTGTACAGTATGGTTAATTGCAGATTGAGTGTTTGTACCATATATCAACTGAACATTGTTAGTTGTTTCGTAAAGCTTTACCTGGAAGTTCAAGGTACTGCCATCAACAACACCAGAATTATAAAATGCCCAGGTTGACCATTGTATTGTCAAAACCCGGTTAGGTGCTGTACCAGAGGTTTGGTATTCTATTTTACCCGTTGCCTGTCCAAGAAGATCCTGCGCCATAACTGCGATTATATTTCTTGTTGTACCAGACATTGGAGTATATGTATTGGTGGGTGTTCCGCTTCCCAAAGCTATCCATCCGTTCGCACAAAGTCCGAACTGAGTATAATCAACCCCATCAAAGTTAAATGTAAAACCTATAGGCAGAAGGCCGTATACGTTATCATCAATAGCTCCGCTTGCAAGTATTACTGTACCTGCTCCGCCTGAAATAGTAGTATAAGTACCTGCAGGCTGAGTCCATGTATATCCGGTTACCACGTCAGGCTGCCCGTTTATCCAGGGTACCTGTGAGTACATATCGGTTGTTTTATCTGCCGGATGATCAACCGGGACAAAATTGGACTTTTCATCTATAGCAAACAATCCGCTCGGATCAATTGGCTTCACGGTAACAATTCCATTTGCCAGATTACTTTTGTATATAAGGTATTGTTTGTAAAATTTCTCTTTGTTACTGCTATAATTTTTATCATCAAGATCTTGTCCAAATGATATGTTGATTATAGAAAGTAACAGGAAAAAAATGAACGAAGTTGTAATTCTCTTTTCCATGGGTAACCTTTTTCGGTTTAGTTTGAATTGAAAATGAATAACTACCTATGCAGGCTGGGCCTGCATAAATGTGATTTATTAGTTTGTTTTGATTTATCTGATGTGGTGAATCTAATTTGTATCTTTATGATAAAAATATCTGACTACAGTTTCTTCTGTCCTGCAGCCATCAAGCGTTGTTTCAAATGTTGAACACATGTCAATTAAATCCATAAAATACTTTTTGCCCTTATCATCAGTGAATTTCAGATCATAGCTGGACTCCAGTGCGTTTTCTTCAAAAGTGAACAAAAGTTTACCCTCAGCAGCCATACCCGTGGATATATGTATCCAGTTTGATGACCCCGATGGAGATATCATAACCGAAGTAACAGATGAACCCGATTTTTTTATGATTGTTCTTTCGCCTGCAAGGGAAGAAATTGCTGTTATCAAAAGCAGGATTATAATGAAACAGGCAGCAAATTTTGAACTCATCTTTTTCACTTTGCGAATAGTTTCATCCTTCATGATAGAAGGATTGTGAAAGCTGAAATCAACAAACCGCTGCTCTGGCCTTAAGGATTTAACGTACAAATATACTTTTATCTCATTCTAACATCTATAGCTTTAAATGGTGATTGTTCCCATAAAAAAAGCGGACTCTCTCACATTAAAACCTAACTACTTCGCATGAAGAATCTTAATAGCGTTTTGTTAAGATTGTATAGCTTGATATGTTAGCGCAATTTTAAGTGACATGCGATAAATATCAGTTAATGGATAGTATTCAATGACAATTGTCTATCAATTGACTTATTCTGGAATTGCTGATGAGTTTAGTATCGAAAGATCTTAATATTTTGGAGTAAGAATTGAATTCTTGAGGTGTTCTACAGGAAATTCTATATCGGGGTTTTGAGGATGATCTCTGTGCCTTCTCCGGGTGAAGAGATCACTTCGAGTGTGCCGCCCAGTATATGAGCCCTTTCATTCATTCCAAGCAGGCCCATACCTTTTACAGAAACAGATGCACTCTTTTCGAAACCTTTGCCGTCATCCTTAACTGTCATTACCAGCAGGTGTTCATCCGGTTGTGTGAACATGACATTCACAAATTTGCAGCCTGAATGCCGGGAGATGTTTGTTAACGCTTCCTGGAATATTCTGAATATTGTTGTTGATGCCGGTCCTTTGATCTTTACTTCCTGTTCGGGGAATGAACACAGGGATTCTATTGATGTTCTCTTGGTGAAATCTTTCAACTGGCTTTCTATGGCGGAGAACAGTCCAAGCTGGTCAAGCAGGCGCGGCCGGAGGTCTGATGAGATCTTTCTGACAGTGTTAATTGTATCGCCCACCAGCCCTGATAACATCGACATTCTTGCAACAAGATCTTCATTTGTTGAATACTTTTTGCTGATCCACATAAGCTCCAGATTCATCGCCGTTAGAGATTGACCCAGTTCGTCATGAACTTCCCTGGCGATCCTGGTATTTTGTTCTTCCTTTATGGTCTCAATAGTTTTGTTCAGCTCACGAAGCCTGTCGTTTATTGCAATTGTTTCTTCCTTGGTTTGTTTATGCATATTGGTTTCGTGGATGAGATCTTTTGTGCGCTGGAGTACAGAAATTTCCAGGTTCTCCTTCAGAGATTTAACTTTCCAAATGAGCAGTACAACTATCACAAAAAAACCAAACCTCACTAATGCGTTCCAGTAGGGGATAGCTGGATTTGAATATATATGAGGGCTGAGGCTATCCATTATGAACCATATAACTGCGCATAGCACGGAAAACAGAACCCCATACCATTTACCCGCATACCATACTACAAATGAGATGGGCAGGAGGTAGAAGATCGAAAAAGATACTTCGCTTGTGGTGTAATAGTCTATTAATCCAAGTAATATCACCAACAGAAATGCAATTGCGATCTTGGCGAATCTTCCCGTTTTTCGGATGTATGCTAGCAGCATTTCAGAATATTAGTATTCATATTGAACTTATTTTGGTACAATATCCTGGCTACTTCAATGGCAGCCCCTGTTTTTTCCATTCATCTAAACCGCCGACTATAATATGCCCGCTCAATATTTTATTCTCTTTCATAAGTTCAAGTGTTTTCAAACTGTTCCTATCCCCGTTATCGTAGATAATGTACCTCTTTCCTTTATCAAGCTTTTCGATCATCGCAGGAAAATCGGTCAGATTGTAATCCAGGTTTACGGCGTCTTCAATGTGTCCCTTCTCAAACTCGGCTTTTGGCCTGAGGTCAATAATCACAAGTTCCGGGCTTCCTTTATGTTTACCGATGTACCTCTCGGCTTCTGATACCGATATTTTTTCGCTTTTCAGGGGTGGAAAAAGATAGTCGCAGCCGGAAACCAAACAAACGAAAAATATCAGGCTTGAGTAAATTAAGATGGCTTTGGAACGAGCTAAAATATGCATACTGTGAACAGGTGATTTTTGAATAACTTCCTGTCCTCCCAATTCAAAAATACGGAAAAAGCCTGAATTTCCCAATGAATTAAGGGGTTTTCCATCTGCCGGTATGTAATTAAAACTACTACAAGTGTATCATACATATAACTATTTGTGGGGCCGTTTTGAAATGTTATGTTTGTATAGAGGTTGAGATTGAGATAGAGATTAAGATTAGAAATTGAGTTTAGTTAATTGATCAGCCCTTATGATTTTCAAGCTTCCCCCTTATGAACGATGTGGATTTACCCTTATGAAAGATGTGAAATTACCCTTATGATAGATGTGGATTCACCCTTATGCGAGATGTGGAATTACCCTTATGCGAGATGTGGAGTTACCCTTATGAAAATGAAGCAGCCCTTATACAGATGATTGAAGAGCACCCTTATTGATTACAAGATTGTATTAAGCCGGCGCGCATTAGAAATTTCCAGTGCAGCCGGTTTGTTTTTTTATACCCCCCAGCTTCATTCCAATTATTTCTTAAAACTTTAATAATTTAATTTCCGCTGGCCCTGACTGTCTTGGCAGTTCTTCCAAAATGAGAGGGGAGAAAAAACTCAAAAGTTCGATATTCCCCCTCTCCTTTCAGGAGAGGGGGTTAGGGGGTGAGGTGACGTGTGCTGAAATCTTAGACAAAAACTTTCTTCAAGCAGTAGTTTTCACAAATTACATTTCTGTCGTATACCTGCTGCCATCCCAGGTAAATGCCTAATGAATGTTATTTAAATACATTTATCCATAAATTTGGGCGTGAAAAAAATAATCAACTTGGGTGTTGCAGGCGCAGGGGCGGTATTTCACCATATGCACTATCCCGCATTGCTTAAGCTGGCTGATAAATTCCGCATAGTATCTGTTTATGACCCGTCAGCTGGCACAAAAAGAGAATTCAGAAAGCTGTATGGAAAAGAACCGTTTATTTTTGCGGGAAGCGGGGATGAACTATTAAACAACTCGGATATTGACGCAATCGCGATTTTTACTCCCACAGGTACACATACTGAATACACACTAAAAGCGCTTAAGAATAGGAAGAATGTATTTCTCGAAAAGCCGGTCTCGGTGGATCCCGGGGATGTAAAAAAAATTATCGAAGCAGAAAAAAAGACGGGCAAATTTGTGCAGGTTGGAATGGTACTGCGGTACAGCTCTTTTTACCGTCAAATCAGTAAACTGGTAAACGGCGGGAAGTATGGAAAAGTATTGTGGATGAACTGGATAGAAACGCGCCCATTCGACCCGATGCAATGGCGTTATGTTAATACAAACAGGAACGGGGATGCAGTAATTTTCGATAAAGCTGTTCACCAGTTTAACCTGTTCAACGCATTTGCAGGCGCAAAGCCTGCAGAGGTTATGGCAATGGGCGGGCAGTATTTGCTGAACAGTATCAAAAGCAAAAAGCTGAGAGCATTCAGCAGTGAAGTATCGTTAAAGGGCGAATCTTGTGACCATTTTATGGCGATGATACGCTACAGGAACAATGTTAAGGCATCCATTACGGTAAGTTATGTCAGCCCGCATGCAAGGGAATCACGCTGGGTTATACAGCTTGAAAAAGCCAAAGTAATCGCGCACTTCGAAACATTTGTTAATGCAGCGCGCAGCAGCCGCCGGAAATGGAATGGAAATCCTTCAAGTATATACCTGTTTAAAGATGACCGCAATTATCCGGTCGTATGGAAATATCCCATGAGCTACCCGCCGCAGGAGAAGAACCTGGTATTTTTTGATGAGTATGAAGATGAGCCCATGCACCCGGGTTCCACGGCACAATGGGCGGCGTTTTATGATTCATGCATTAAGAACACAAAACCTGAAAGCAGTGCACGGGTTGCGCTTTTGGATACAATTGTTGCCGCAGCCGTAACACGCTCAGTAAAAGAACACAGGTCGGTAAAAATATCCGTTTAATAGTAAACAATTTTAACACAATCACCACAGAGAAAAACTATACCGAATGAAAAATCTTCTATTGATAGTAACAGCAGTTATAACAATTTGCTCAATAAGCTGCGTGAATGAGCAGGTGAGCCGGGCAGATGATGTGAAATTCAGGCTTGGCAATGAAGTGCTGCTTGCCAATATTGATAAATACAAAGGCAATAGAATAGCCGTATTAACTAATCAAACAGGGATACTTTCAGATGGAACGCATATAATTGATGCACTTGTTGGTAAGGGCGCTAATGTTGTTAAGATATTTTCCCCGGAGCATGGAATCCGCGGTGATGAAAACTATACCGATACAGATGAAAAAACCGGAATACCTATTGTCTCTTTATACAACGGAAAAACCAAACCTTCAAAATCGGATCTTGCGGATGTTGACCTGCTGATCTACGATATTCAGGATGTAGGAGCAAGATTTTACACATATACATCAACACTATATTATACCATCGAAGCTGCGGCGGAAAACAATACTTCTTTAATTGTTTGCGATAGGCCCATGATAACGAATCCGGAATACACAGATGGCTTCATGCTCGAAAGCGGGTATTCATCTTTCGTTGGACTCATCCCCGCACCCGCAGCATATGGAATGACATGCGGCGAGCTTGCAGCTTATCTGAACGCAGAAGTATTCGGTAAAAATGCTAAACTGGATGTTATCTTAATGGATTCTTACACGCGCAAAACTGAATACTCTTCGCTTGGTTTAACATGGGTTAAGCCATCGCCCAGCATGTTTTATCCTTCAACCGCTTACTGCTACCTAGCGAACTGTTTTCTGGAAGGCACAAATGTTTCTGAAGGCAGGGGAACAGATAAACCATTTGAATACTTCGGCGCACCGTGGGTAAGCTCAGCAGTATTGGCTGATGAACTGAACGCTTACGGATTCGAAGGCGTAACATTTGAGCCTGCAGTATTTACTCCATCAGAAAAAATATCAGCTTACCCGCCTAAGTTCTTTAACAAAGAGTGTAACGGGATCTTTATCAATGTAACGGGAAGAAGTAAATTCCGGCCAGTAAAATGCGGTATTGCTATCCTCATTGCTTTAAAAAAACACTGCCCGGAATTTAAGTTCAACAAGGATAATTTCATTGATAAGCTTGCCGGAACTGATAAGCTCCGGAAGATGGTAAACTCCGGCAGCAGTCTTGAGGAGATCGAATCAGCCTGGTTGGAAGATCTGGCTACATTTAACTCAATCAGGGCAGGATATCTATTGTACAAGTGAGCATCAGTAAATGAATGAACATTTAATAAATGAGAACTCCACAGAGATAGCAGCCGCCCCAGCTCAGCCGCTGTGGATAAGGATTGTAACAGCGGTACTGATGTTCATAATTGTTGGCAGCTTTTATGCTGTGTTTTATGGATTCTGGGTGGGAATGTCTGCATGGGCAGATATGAAGCCATCTGACGCGGATACTGCCGAAAGGTTTTATCTTACCTATGTTTGGGGCAGCATACTCGTGGTGCTGCTTATTGTTCCGTTTATATTAACACTTACCAAAGCAAGGTGGCTTTGGAAATGGAGTGTTTGGCTGATAAGCTTAGCGCTATCGGTTGCAACATGGTCTGTTTGGTTCCTGATAATAGAGTAATCTTCAAAACAGGAACCGGATTTCAATAACCTTTTTAAATTACTGAAAATATGCTGCAGGAAGAACTGAAATCGATATTTAAGAAACACAAAAGTGATAACGAAATTTATCATGATCTTGCGCAGTATCACGTGCGTGAGATTCTGCTTGTAACATCTTTATACGATGCATTCATACTTGAAGAAGAAGAGAAGCTTAACGAAAAGATATTCGGTGAGTACTACGGACTTGATCTCTCGAACGTACCGCGGATCACGAGCGCATCGGACGAGAGCGAAGCCGAGAGCCTGCTTAAAGAGAAGTATTTCGATTTTGTTATAATAACAATGCGGACCCAAAACCTTACGCCGATAGAACTCGCGACGAAGATAAGAGCAATAAAGCCGGATCTTCCGATATTTATGCTGCTTTACGATAACAGCGATATTGCATTTGTGAACCAAATGCGTGACAAGATAACAATTTTCGAGAAGGTGTTTGTATGGAACCGCGATACAAAAATATTTCTTGCAATCATTAAATACTTTGAAGATAAAAAGAACTGCCAGAATGATACCGAGGTGGGGCTTGTTCGCGTCATATTGCTTGTTGAAAACTCGATCAGGTATTACTCACGATACCTGCCGCTGCTTTACAGCGAAATAATCAAACAAACACAGCGGCTTATAACAAAGGATAAGCTTGATGGAGTGAAAAAGATCCTGCGTATGCGGGCGCGGCCCAAAGTACTGCTTGCCGTCAGCTATGAAGAAGCAATTGAAATGTATGAAAAGTTTAAAAGCACCATGCTGTGCGTTATATCTGATGTAAAATTCCCGTTTGAAGGGAAGATTAACGAAGAAGCAGGAATAAAGCTGCTGCTTAAGATCAAATCTGCAGATAGCGACCTGCCTTTTCTGCTGCAGTCTTCCGAAAGTACTTTTGCCGAAACAGCAACTCTTCATGATGCCAGCTTTATCAATAAAAACTCCGAAACTCTTTCCGATGACCTGCGCGAGTTTATTCTGAATAACCTCGGCTTCGGTGATTTCATTTTCAGAGATAAATCAGGCTATGTTATAAAAAGGGCATCTTCTATTGAAGAGTTTAAATACCTGCTAAAAAAAGTGCCTTCGGAATCGGTTATTTACCACGGAAGCCGGAACCACTTTTCAGCCTGGCTGATGGCAAGGGGAGAGATCCAGATTGCAGAGCATCTGGAAAAACTGAAAATAACTGACTTCCCCAACGCTGATGCTATCAGGGATTACATTATCCGTGTTACCAAAAATGTTGAAACTACTGTTTCGCGCGGCGGAGTGGTAGATTTTGAGCCCAAGTTCCTTGATGAAGATAACCTGATCTTAAGGCTTGCCGGCGGTTCATTCGGAGGAAAAGGGCGGGGAATCGCGTTCATAAACACGCTGCTGCAGACAAAAGAGCTTTTTGAAGGAATAGAAAATGTTTCAATAAAAATTCCCCGCACATGCGTAATTGGCGCCGAAGAGTACGATAATTTCATCAACCGCCATTCGCTTGGCGGCATTCACATGGTACACACCTATGAAGAAGTGAAACAGATATTTCTTTCCAAAGAGCTTTCCGAAGAGCTTACTTCACGGCTGCGGGTTTACCTCGATAAAGTACACACTCCACTGGCTGTGCGTTCATCAGGTATGTTCGAAGATTCAATTTCTGAGTCTTTTTCAGGTATCTATCAAACATTCCCTCTGCCCAATAACCATGAATCAATAAATGAAAGGCTCAAAGACCTGACCGATGCCATTAAGCTCGTTTATGCATCGATCTATTCCAAACATGCGCGTTCATATTTTGAAGCAATTAATTACCGGATAGAAGATGAAAAAATGGCTATTGTGCTGCAGGAAATGGTGGGTAAAAGATATGACAGCATTTTCTTTCCGCATATCTCGGGTGTTGCACAGTCATACAATTTTTACCCGATCAGCCGCTTTAAGCCGGAAGATGGAATTTGTATAGCCGCTGTTGGCTTAGGAAAATACGTTATTGATGCTGAAAAAGCATTCAGGTTCTGCCCAAAATTCCCAAAAATAGATATAGTCGATCCTGAAACACAAATGCGGGATACGCAGTCTTTCTTCTATGCTATTGATATGGCAAAGGGAGTGAGCAATCTTGCCGAAGGCGAAGATATCACGCTCGAAAAAGTGGCAATAGCAGATATTGAGAAACACGGATTTCTGGATGAGATAGTTTCTGTTTATGATCCGCAGGATAACAAGCTTAAGGTTGGATTGAACTCTCCGGGACCGAGGATAGTGAACTTTGCGGGGATACTGAAGTACGATCTTTTCCCGTTTGCAAAAGTACTGCGCCGGCTGCTTGAGATCATCGAGAGCTCGATGGGCCTGCCTGTGGAAATAGAGTTTGCAGTAAACCTGGATGAAGAGAATCCGGGCTTCTACATACTTCAGCTTAAGCCGCTTATAAGGAACTCCGAGTTCTTCTCGATAGATGAAGATGAGATAAACAAAGATAACCTCATACTTTATACCGAGCGCGGCATGGGTAACGGCAAGCTTGAAAATATTACGGATATTATTTACGCGGTGCCTGAGCTCTTTAATAAAGCTGAAACTGTTCAAATGGCGCATGAAGTGGAAAAGCTGAACGAAATTTTGAAGTCGGAAAAAAGGAATTATATACTTATGGCTCCCGGAAGATGGGGCACCAGGGATAGATGGCTGGGAATACCTGTAACATGGCCGCAGATCAGCAATGCAAAGATAATCGTAGAAACTGACCTGGATGATTTCAAGGTTGACGCTTCACTGGGCTCGCACTTTTTCCATAATATTACTTCTATGAATATAGGTTACCTCACTGTGCACCAGTCAAGCGGTACTGATTTTGTGGATTGGGAATACCTGAAGAGCTTCAAGCCGGAAAATATCACAGAACATTTCATTCATCTGCGTTTGCCTAAGCCGGTAACAGTTTTAATGGATGGTAAAAAAAGTATTAGCCTGATAGAGAAGTGAGAGTTCAATGCTTGCTTCCAAGCAGCCAGGCAACAGCTTCTTCTTTGTTCTCAAAAATCCTAACGTTATAGCCGCGGTTCAGGCAGGCTGTTTCGTAAAAGTTCACTTTGTCTTTTGATTCGCTATCTTTCGAAATGATAATAGCTTCCCGGAAGTCCTTTTTCATTTCAAGAGACTGGAATGAATCAACCTTACTGAATATATCCAGTATCGAGTGCTCTGCAATCATTTGTGTACAATCTGCAAGGAACAGGCTAATCCCGGTTTCCACATAAAGTTTCTTGCAGCCTGAAATGGAACCTGCAAGGTCATCCCTGGAAACATTGCCAAAATAATCCAGGAGAACATAGTCACGGTTTTCGGAAACGGCAATTTTGTATGGCATGATGTTTATGTATTTTTTAAAACAATAAGATGTCTATTACAAAAATAACGATTTTTAATATCTATAAACGAATAATCCCTGTCCGCCTGTTGAGATCCACAGTTCATCTTTGTTGCCGCGCAGCTTCAATGATCTGACCGAAGGTATAACTCCATGGCCGTTAATATAAATATGATCCCATGTAGCACCGTCATCTCTTGACATATATATTTTGTTGTATTCATCACTATCTTTCATGCCAAATAAGGCAATCGTGTTTCCTTTGCAATCAACATAGAATACCGATTTAAAGCCGGGTATTTTTTCAAAAGAGCTGCCCTGGCTGGTTGACCTGAACAATCCATAATTACGGATTCCCGCCCAAAGGGAACCGCCACCCAGAGGATCTATATCAATTGCTCCTTTATTTCTGTAATCAATAGCCGGATCCTGTACAACATGGTTTTTAAAACTGAAAGTTCTGCCGTAATCATTGCTGATAAATAATCCGCCTGCCTGAACACCCGATTCATTTCCTCCTTCAATATAAAAATATACAACAGAAGGATCTACAGGATCAACCTCAATGTAATCAGTGGTATTGAATAGACCGCTGACAATAGAATTTTTGTATATCGCATCAGCCTCGCCTGTAAAAACGGATTTTTCGAAACTAACACCGCTATTTGTGCTGAAGTATAAACCATACCAATATGCACCGGGATTTGAAGCATCATAAATTTTATGGTTGTACTGGCCGCCGCCCATTAACAGTATCAGAATATCATTTTTTCCGTCAGTTGTAATATCGCCGTCATTAAATATAGCGTCATACCCGGGTCCTGCATCCGGGTATGAAAGTACACCGGATGTTCTCAGTATGCTGTAGCTGCCCGGCGCTCCTCTATTATTGGATACAGCAATAGCAGGGTAATAAGTAAACACACTTCCGCCAACAAGATAGATTTTATCAGGATTTGTTTTGGATATCAGCGTTCTGCAAACATTAGGAAGGTATGAGTCACCGTTGTTTTCGGGTGGAGGCGGATCTTTGGTATATTTCCTGGAGTAATTTTTGATATTTGGAAAAGTGTTGTCATCGGTTAGTGCCATTCCCCAGTCACTGATCGGGATATATATTTCACCGGTGGGTGAAAATGCAACATCGTAAACAACAGTCATGTCGATCCCTTTACCATTGAACCGCCATGTGCTGCCCCGGTTTGTGGTTATGAATGGCCCGGCGCCTCCGCTTGAATATATAATATTATGATCAGCCGGGTTTTGAAAAGTGATTATATTCGATGTGTAAATCTTATCCTCGGTTTCGAGAGTATGCTTTGGGTTATATTCTTTTTCAAGCAGAAATTCCAGTTGTGAGCCCCAGCTATCTCCGTCATTGAATGAAATTTTTGCCGGATAACCCATCATGTTGCAGTACAATTTCGATTCATCATAATCATAAAAAGTGATACCGATAATATCTGTTCCGTAACCGGAATAATAACCAAAATTTCCTGTAAGTTCTGTTATCGAAGAAGCATCATTATTGAGCCTGTAAAGCTTACCGGTAGTTACAAAGCCGGTCAATCCTCCGGAATTGTTCTGCTTTAGGAGCATTTGGTAAACGCCGTCTATCTGCCCCGGAAATACTTTTTCACTCCACGAGTTTCCGTTATCGCGGGTTATCCATAAACCTTCATCAGTTCCAACCCATATCTCATCTGGGAAAGCAGGGTGTATCTGTATGCTGACTGTATTGCCGGTTACTGTGGAATTATGATTCAACTCTCTCCATGAGCCGCCATTATCATCGCTTAAATAAATTCCGGGATAGCCTGAGCTGTTTTTGAGCGTTCCGGTGATAATTCTGTTTGGCACTGAAGGATGGTATCTTGCGCAGGGGCCGCCAAGCTTCACCCTGAACAAATTACCGCCATAATTAACATCGGGAAAACCCGTTTCGGGCCCTAATATCTTTTTCCATGACTCGCCGCCGTTTTCAGTTTTCCATAAACCCCTTCCCATATCGTCGACAAGATAGTCCATTCCGCAGGCTGAAATTACTTCATTCGTATTGTTGGGGTTGATATCAATTGCCTGAACCATCAATCCGGCGGGTGTTGTTGCATACTCGCTGATGAATTTCCATTCATCATTGCCGGTCTTCTTGTAGATTCCTCCCACGTCGGTACGGGCATATAGTATATTCCCGTCACGAGTTGGTACCTGGGCAAGTACAAAACCGCCCGCTTCAAAATCGATACGTTCAACAGTTTGTGAGTGTAAAGGTTGTAAAACGAGAATAAAGAAAACCAACAATAACCGTAAATTCATTTTTCTGCAATATTTATTAAGTGCAGCAAATATGCAAATAAAACATAAGTATAAAAATGACTTTTAGTTTTATTCAATTGGGAAATTGATACGTAAGAGTGATTTCTAGTTATATATGCCGTTAAATAAGAAAACCCGGATAGAATCCGGGTTTTTTGGAATACCTGTACGGAGCAGCTAACTGGTTTGCTGCTAAACTGTTTTTGCTGTTTAACCGTTCATTGCATTCCGGTTAGATTTTTCGAATGTTTCTCTTGCTTCTTCCTTTTTATTTTCGGGTATTTCCTGATCCTGATCACTGTTACTGTAATTTTCAGTGGTCTCACCATTTATTTCATCTTTTCTTACCTGGTCACCGGCATTTTTATCCTGCCGCTGCTTTATATCTGATTCCACGCCGCCCTGCTCAAATTCGGAAGTGTTGCCATGTTTGTTTTCGAATTCCTTCTCAGCATCAGCTGCAGCTTTTTCTTTCATCTGCTCTTGTTTTGAGTTCAGCTTATCCTTTTCACTCGATTTATCCTGCTTATTCATCTTTTTACCCGGATCATTTACGGATTTTTTTGCATCATCAGTATGTTCTTTCTCGAATTCAGTCGATTTCCTGTAATCTGCATTCATTCTGGCATCATCCTGATTGTTTTTTCCATCATCAGGTATTATTACATGTTCATTTGCTTTCTGCTGTGGTTTGTCCTGCTGAGCTTTGTTTTGTTGAGGCTTGTTCTGATGAGGCATATAAAAGAAGCTCCTTTCGTTTGTTATTATTAAAGGTACTTCAATTTCTGTGCCATTTATAAGTGGAACAAAATCAATATAACAGAAAGTGGTGTGTCATCAGTAGAGTATATCTGTTTCAAAATGTGCGACATTTTTGTCACAAAAAATTTTGGCCCTATCGGCCATGCATGCAAAAAAATCCTCAAAAAAAGATACATGTCATAGTAAATAATCCTTTCAAATGATAATTTAGTATTGAAAGTTTACAGAAATTTATATCAGAATAGCCGATAACGCAGGTTCTGATTACTTCAGGTCAATAAATATACTTTGAATACTGTTTTATATGATATTTAATCTGCTGAAAAGAACTGTGGGCAGTTTTGCCCATTTCCGCTTATTCAGATGCGGCTGTATTATAGCGTTACTGTTTCTATCGATAGCAACGAATATTTATTCCGGCGATTCCACCAAAGCTATTAACCCGTTTTTTTACTGGGAGGGCAGTGATTCAGTTATGAGCCTGCAAAAACTCGCTTCTTATTGTGCCCCCGTATTCTGGTTCTCAGCAGATGAGCCGGAATTGTATAACAAAAAGGGGAAAGATATTAAGATACCCGTTCATTTCCCTTTTGATAAACCCACAGATACCCCGGTGGTATATTACCAGTTTAAGAACTTTGTTGCCCGCGGGGATGATGATGTATCGCCGTATGTTAAGGATACATCTGCCGGCACGGATAAAAAGGTTGATCTTACAAAAATTTCCGCGTTTGAAATTTATTATTCTCATTTTTACTCAAATGAAGCGGGCCTTGGCGGCCATAAATATGATACCGAGCAGGCGCAGTTCAGGGTTTATGTGAATAAACCTAAAACCGATTCCGTCAGAATATTCCAGCTCATAATCCTTGAAGCGACCGGAAAGGCGCATGCGCTTGCCTGGTATGATAATATATGGATGGTTGATCCTCATGCAATAGAAGTTAAGCTGCCAATGCACATACTTGTTGAAGAAGGCAAGCATGCAAGCTGCCCCGATATAAACGGTGACGGCTACTACACTCCCGGGTATGATGTAAATCTTAGAACAAACGATGCGTGGGGCGTCAGAGATGTTATCCGAACCGGCATATTGTTCGCTTCGGAATATCATACATATTATTCGAAGGTTAGGCTGCCTGAATACAAAGTAATGCCGCCGCTGCCGGAAGATAGTCCGCTGAGAAAGAGGTACACAAAGGATAGTGTTTACTCGCCTGATAACGCTGTTTACCAGCTCCGTGAATTCCCGAATCCCAGGCTCGCCGGACGTGATGAGCACCTGAGGCATGATATGGAAAGCTACTACCTTGACAAAAAACCAAAAATGGTTTCCGAGGGCTCTATAGATAACTGGTTCGAAGATGAGATGTACATAAGGTCATTCGCGTTTGCTTTTCGCGCCGGCAGGAATGAGTACGGCATAAGCATCGCGTTTCCGCTGCTGCTTGTCAAGAATGTTGAAGCGCCGTTGATAGGAGGGTGGATAGTTAACAGGATGTATTTCCAGGATAAGTTCTTAAGGGATATTGGTTACACGCTGCTCTATACACCATCGGCATCCAGATTCATGGATCCATATCTTTCTGCCGGATTTGAAATGGACAGGGAAGTGAATGCTGAAGGAAAGAGTACCACAGAATGGAAACCCGTATTGGAAACCGGCCTTAAGTTCAGGGCAAATGTTTCTTATTCGCCGCTTAAGTTTCTGCGCTTCATTTCACCGTTCTGGGGATTCAGAATCGGCATAAAGAACACCGGCTTCCCGCTGATAAAAGACCTGAATTACATATTGGAATTCGGCGCAGGTGTTTGGTAAGCTGCGACCGATCAATCTATACGGCTAAGATCTCATTCAGGCAACATGTTTCGTTTGTTACATCGATGTTATTATTTGTGCCGTTGCGAATATATTTCTTCAGGGCATAAACTGCCGACTTCTTACGGAAAAGTGAGATCTCATCGGCGCGTGGAGTGATGCCTGCACCTTTGAAATAAGAATTTAGTACTCCCTTATCTTTTATTATCCACGGATATTTCGACGGGTCAAAAAGGTCAAACAAATCTACATAGTCGAGGTCGGTATAGTTCCAGCCTATGTGCATGCTCACATTATCAATAAAAAATATTCCTTTCGAAGAATTGATAATATTCTTCATGTGAACATCGCCATGGCACAGTGTTCGGAAACACATTCTGCCTTTTGTGATTTTGAATCTGCTGTGAAGCTTCCCCAAATCAAAAAAGGCGGCACTAAGATCTGCTTCTGAAATTACTTCACCTTTAATGTATTCAAATTCAATAAAAGACTTCCGCGGTTCTGCCAGGTAACTAGTTATTTTAGGGAAGCAGGGAATCTCTTTCCTTCTATATAGAGAAACTATCATTTTTACCGTGCCTATAGGAAGATTCTTTACCGGCATTTTATATGTTTGGATGCGATGCGTATATTTTAAAGCGCTATCAATTCAATAAACTAGCCTTGTCATTCAGGTTTATCCGCATTTTCAAATTTCAGTGCATCCTGAAGGCTGTAAAACACTTCGCTCTTATTTTGCAGGTAATTATTTATATCCGTCCAGAACAATATCCTGAATTCAATACCGGTATCACTTAGCTTCTCTACCAATACCTGCGGTGTTGGTGTTTTATCAACCTGCGGATTGCCGTCAAGCAGATTCATTATAACTTCGCGGCACTTCTTAACATCGCTTTCTGCCGGCACGTTCAGAGAAATATCAGCTCTTCTTTTGTTGTTTTTTCTAGTCCAGTTAATAACGTGTTTGGTCAGAAGGTCGCCGTTGGGAATAATTACATCAGAGCCTTCAAATGTTTCAAGCTTTGAGCTTCTGATACCGATCTCTTTAATAATACCCGTCTTTCCGTCAACTTCGATCTGGTCGCCTATTTTAACCGGCTTTTCGAAAGCGAGAAATACTCCGCTGAAGAGATTTCCTACTATTGATTGCAATCCTAAACCGATACCAACGCCCAGAGAGCCTATGATAATGGTCAGCTTATCCAGGGGGAAACCCGAAGAAACGAATGCTATCAGCAATCCCGCAGACATTACCGCGATCCTTATAAGCAGCAGCCAGTTCCCGATACCGCCGCGTTCATCTTTTCCGGAATACAGCCCCGAAGATTTAAGCTCCGAGTACAGAGAGATCAGCTTTGAGACTATTGCCGAGATTGCTGTGATCAAAATGAACAGCAGGATATTTTCTATCTTTATCGTGAAATCGCCCAGTGTTCGTTTCGTTTCAAGAAAGATCGAAAGTCCCCCGGTGAAATAATCATACAAATAAAAATTCCGTGAGATCAGGATAATACCGCCCGCAGCCAGAAGTATCCTTGCTGCTTTCGGGAAGCTGCTTTTCAGGCCGAGCATGCTTTTGGAAAAGCTGCCGCCTGAATCGAGCTCTGAAAACTCCGAAAGCATCAGCAGCGCTTCATTGAGATAAATGTAAACCGCATAGAACAGCAATGAGAGATAGATCGTAAGTACAGATGTGATAAGAATTAACTTGGTAAGGTTGAAATAACCTGTAATGTTGGTAATTATAGATAAGGCAAATACAGCGAGGCAAATATTCAGGATGTTTCTCATCCATCTTTTATCTGAAGTGAACTCAGCGGCCTGCTTTTTTATTTTCCACGCTGTGAATACCGCTGCTGCAGAAAAAGCCAGCAGGAACCATCTTTCGGCAATGGTTACGATGAGCATCAAGTTGCTGTTGAAGATCAGGATATACAGCAGTAAGATCCATAACCATACTGCTTTGATCTTTTGATCCTTCCTGTTCCGGATGAGCACAAGCAGCATGATTCCGCAAAGAGTCCATACAAGCCCCGTGAAAACCAGCGGAGGCCGCGGCATAATGAACTGCAATATATTGAAGCTAAGGAATAATGAAACCGTAAAAGTATTTGAGATAAAAACAGAATTCCCGTATTTGGCCTTCAAATCTTCTATTGAGGTCACTTTAGCCCTGAACTTCCGGAGAATAAAATATAGTACCGATGAAAGTACCAGGACCAGAAGAATAAGAAAAGCATTATTGAAAACATAAAACACCAGTACACGCAGATTCTTTTCGGAGGAGTAGTTTATTGCCTCTGATAGCGGCCTGTTGCCCGCGGAGAAGTCCCATATGAACGGATAATTTTTCTTCGCAAGCGTTCCTGAAAAGAATGAAAGTTCATCCTTCTTCCTGGTGTTCTCTATCTGCCAGATGCTTTCGTTAAGCCTGGTAATTGAGCCGGATATATCGCTGTGTATTTTATTCAGCCCGTCTAGCGATTGGATAAGAAGTGTATCTGAGTGATTATAATCTTCCGAGAGTTTTCTCATCATCCTGAAGTACTCTGCAACCTGGGCTGTATCCTTCGGGATCTTAAATATAATAGTATCGCTGCCGAGCGAATCCAGGCCTTTTCTCAAGCCGGTGATATCGTTTATCCTCTCGCTGACCTCGTTATCAATTATCATAAGATCCCTCAGCAGCTCTTTGTTCAGCAGGAGGGATGTTGTAAGGTTTCGGGGTGTCATAATGTTTACATCTTCGATGTTCAGAACATCGGATGTGATCTCATAGCTTGATTGCGCTAACCTGATAATATCGTTATACCGGGCGGTATCAGTTCCTTTTGATAAATATTTGGATACATCATCAAGCTTGGAGTATATTCTTGCTATCTGTTCTTCTCTAAGCCGCTTGATCCTTTTTTCATTGTTCTGTTTAACTATCTCGCCCACAAACAGCTTTTCAAGGCTCTCGATAGCTTTTATTCCGCTGGTATCACCCGTAAGAGTCTGCAGTTCTTTTACAGTGCTGTCTTTTGTGTTTTTATCCTGTGAAATTAATTGAAAGGATTGCAGCAGTACCACTGAAGTTAATATTACAATATAGCGAACAAGTACAATATTAATATTCATTTACAACTCTGTTAAAGTTGCACCAAAATAGCAAAAAAAATTCAACAAAAATGAATAATTATTTCCCGCCGTGCCGGTGAGGTGTTATGCATCAGGTGCGTTTAGCTGCTTACTTAAGACAGATTCATATATCAAGGATCGCTTTATCAAGCGGTAAAATGGGTTTGAATGGTTTGGTGGGAGCTTTTTGTACACTGGTTTTGAATTCATATTCAAAGTCAAGAACCATTGGTGTAGAGTAATACGCGCCGGTTAATGCGAAAAGTACCAGGCCCAATAGGAAAAAATGAGCGTAATATCTTTTGAAATATTTCATTTCAGCCTCCCTGTTTGGTTATTCAAATATAACTCATAGGTTAAGGGATTACAAGAAGTAGAACTACTCAAATTAAAAAACCGGGCAATGTTTCAAGATTTGAACAAATACCCGGTTCAAAATTGCTGTGATGTACAAAATATCAGCCGGAAATACGATCACATAAAATAGAAGTACTGCTATTGCGGGTTTGTTGCCCACACGCCTGCTTCTGGGATGAATCCCTTATCATCCATCTCAAGCATTGATTTTATCAGGTGAGCTATATGAGTGCCTTCAAGCTTTGTCGGATTGAAATCCCGCGGCTTGCCGCCGGCATTTATGCCGAAATCGGTCTGCACCTCGCTTGGATTAACCAGCATCACCCTGATATTATGCTTGCGAAGCTCGGCGCGCCAGCATTCGTTCATTCCCCTGAGCGCGAATTTTGTTGCGCAGTACGGCGAGCCGTTCGCGAATCCGCCTGTGCCCGCGCTTGAAGCGATGTTCACAATATTGCCGTAATTCTTTTCGGAGAAGTATTTAGCCGATTCACGCCCGCATATCATTGCGCCCGTGATGTTTGTCATAAGCACTTCGTTGAATTTAACGGTATCAATTGCCTGCAGGGGCGAGAAGTATCCGTATGCGGCGTTATTGATAAGCACATTGTACCCGTCAAGTTTTTCGATGGTTTCGCGTACTAGGGTTACAATATCTTCCTCTTTGCTTACATCCGCTCTTACCGGGATAGCGCCAATTTCTTTGGCAGCTTTTTCAAGCTTAGCTTCATCCCTGCCGCATATCACAACTTTTGCGCCTGCCTCTATCAACGTTTTCGCTGCTGCATAACCGATTCCCAGGCTTCCGCCTGTTACAAGCACTTTTGCTTTCTTGAGATCCATAAGTTACTCCTTTGATTTTAGATTATAACAAGTATAAGTTTATATTAATTTTGTTATCATGCAATTAGTCGGTGATGTTACTTAAATTAATTTTCGTTACATTGAAACAAATCATCGTAATGAGTAAATTCATGCTATAAAATCAAAATTACAGAGTTATACATGAATACCACCGATAAATACAACGAAAGTTTCGCTAAAATGAGCTTTGCTTCTGTCTATCCGCACCATGTAAACAGGGTCGAGAAGAAAAGCACGACAGTTGAGTATATTGAGATTTCATTATTGTAAAATAGATAAATATGCAGTTGAAAATAATTTATAATAAAAACTGACACAGTGCGTATATGTGAAGATTACCCGTCATTGAAACGCAGGTTTACGCATTTAATCTGAAATTGAATTGAAAATAGAAATCTACAAACCTAAAAATAAGATCTTACAAAATTATATTGAGTGTTTCTATACTTTACAAAGAGATCATAATGAT
>JACSRQ010000141.1 GCA_014879675.1 Ignavibacteria bacterium | reverse complement strand
AAATGCCTTCTTCGGATCCTTTGCTGAATCAATTTCCTTCTTGAATATAATTTCTGCAGCGCCGGCTGAGCCCATTACTGCGATCTCACTTCCCGGCCATGCAACATTATAATCAGCGCGGATATGCTTTGAGTTCATAACGTCATACGCGCCGCCGTATGCTTTGCGGGTTATAACGGTCAATTTGGGAACGGTTGCCTCTGCGAATGCATAAAGCAGCTTGGCACCCTGTTTTATGATACCGCGCCATTCCTGGAATGTACCCGGCATGAATCCCGGTACATCTTCAAATACAACTAATGGAATATTGAAAGCATCACAGAACCTTACAAACCTTGCACCCTTTACGGATGAATCAATATCTAATACGCCTGCCATTTTACTGGGCTGATTGGCAACAACACCAACCGAAATACCATCAAGCCTTGCAAAGCCGGTAATAATGTTAGGTGCATAAAGCGCCTGGGTCTCGAAAAAGCTTGATACTTTTCCGGGGTGGCCCTGCACTTCATCAGGCTCAAGTTTAGCTTTGGGCTTCTTATCTTTTTTCGCTCCCTTTTCCAGCTCTTCATCAAATTCTGTTACAGGCTTATCCTCCAGGTCAACAACAAGGTGGATGATCTTCTTCATGTCATAAGGCCTGGTATTATCTTCGGGTATCACATGGTTAAGCTCCATTTCAATTCTATCGGCTGTATCAACCGGTATCTTCTCAGGTGTTTTTTCACGCCAGTTCTGCGGCATATATGAAATAAGCTTGCGGATATTCTGCAGGCAATGCTTTTCATCTTCACACGCGAAGTGCGTTACTCCTGATTTAACCGAATGTGTTTTAGCGCCGCCAAGATCCTCGAACGAAACCTCTTCATGTGTTACAGTCTTTACAACATTTGGACCCGTAACGAACATATGGCTTTTGTTCTTAACCATCAGGATAAAATCGGTAATGGCAGGTGAATAAACCGCGCCGCCTGCGCACGGTCCCATAATTGCAGATATCTGCGGGATTACACCTGACATAAGAGTATTGCGCAGAAATATATCAGCATAGCCGCCGAGCGATACAACGCCTTCCTGTATCCTTGCTCCGCCGGAATCATTCAATCCGATAACCGGTGCGCCAATTTTTTCTGCCATATCCATAATTTTACAGATCTTTTCAGCATGGGCTGCAGAAAGCGATCCGCCGAATACAGTGAAATCCTGGCTGAAAACAAAAACCGTGCGTCCTTCAATTTTTCCGCTGCCGGTTATCACACCATCACCAAGGAATATCTGATTCTGCATATCAAAATCATGATTCCGGTGAGTAACAAATGCATCATACTCTTCGAACGAACCGGGATCCAGAAGCATGTAAATTCTTTCACGCGCCAGGTATTTACCTTTTGCATGCTGCGACTTAATTCTCTTTTCACCGCCTCCAAGCTTGGCAGTTTCTCTCATTTTGTGCAGGGTCAACAGGTCTTCTATACGTTTATCTGTAGGCATATTGTTTCAAAAATTTTAGTTTAACAATCGGTAAAATTTAACATTGGAAAATTTGTCAGATCAGGGTGAAATAGAAGCAATGAAGCCGGTATATTTACACCTTCAATTTTCACTATGTAAAATACCATTTTTTACGTGAAATAAATATAATATAGGTCAGAAGAAAACATGATTTATGTTAGCAAGGTAAATATGTGTAAATTATAGACTAAACCCACTAATACTGCTCTGCAATTCTATTTTTGCACTTTTTGCGCTTCCTGGCGCAATTGCCCGCAGCCCGCGTTAATATCGATACCGCGGCGAATTCTAAGTGTGTTCGGGATACCCGCGCCTTCAAGAATATTCCGGAAGGTATCAATTCTCTTTTGGAGCGATTCACTTCCTTTGAATCCGCGTGTTGGATTAAGCGGTATGAAATTTACATGGCATGTCATTCCTTTAAGCAATTTCACAAGTTCTCTTGCCTGGTCAGCGGAATCATTAACGCCATCAATCAACGCCCATTCAAAACTGATGCGGCGGTTGGTTGTGTTAACATAATCACGGCAGGCATTCATCAGTACTTCAATAGGGTAACGTTTATTTATAGGGAGCATTGATTCACGCAGCTCATCGGTTGCAGCATGCAGTGAAACTGCAAGATTCACCTGGTTGTTTGTTTCTGCAAACCTGTGGATCATCGGAACAATACCCACGGTACTTACTGTAATTCTACGGGCACCAAAATTGAATCCGCGGCTATCGGTCAAAGTATCAATTGCCTTCATAACTTCATTGTAGTTGGCAAAGGGCTCGCCCATGCCCATAAAAACCAGATTTGTAAGGCGGTCTTCTTTTTTGTTAAGCTCCTTAGCAAAGAATAAAACCTGTTCAACTATCTCGCCTGAGGTTATATTCCTCTGTAAGCCACCCTGCCCTGTTGCGCAGAAAGTACATCCAAGCGCGCAGCCCGCCTGTGTGGATATACACGCAGTGCGTCGTACCGAGTAACCCATCAGAACCGTTTCAACCTGTGAGCTATCGGGAAGATCGAACAGAATTTTCCTGGTATGACCATCAGATGAAAGCAAGTCAGTGTGCGGAGTGATGTGTGAAAAGTTCAATTCCTCCGTTAGATTTGCGCGAAGTTTGACCGGGATATTGCTCATTTCATCAAATGAGCTTACAAACATTCTGTATGCCTGTTCCCATACCTGTTTAGCACGGTATGAAGGTTCTCTCAATCCGGTAATAATTCCGGTAAGTTCCTCAAAAGTCAGGTCGAAAAGAAAAGGCTTTTTAGTCATTGGTATTGCGGGCCAAGCCGCTTAAAAGAAAAGAAATTCTAAAATTGAATAGTTTTTTTGCGGGTTAAAGATATAAAACTATTCGTACAAAATTGATTTACCCAGGGCAGATTCCACAAAATCAACAGCCAGCTCAGCCGTACCGTTCTTGGTATCGAGTATTGGATTCACCTCAAGCATTTCGAGCGAGCTCATGCAGCCGCAATCGGCAACCATTTCCATTATTACCGAAGCTTCGCGGTATGTGAGGCCGCCTTCAACCGGCGTACCTACCCCGCTTGCATAATCAGGGTCAACCCCGTCGAGATCAAAGCTGATATGAATATGGTCAACCTCATTTTTGAAATCATTTAGC
Source organism: Ignavibacteria bacterium (assembly GCA_014879675.1). Lineage (GTDB taxonomy): Bacteria > Bacteroidota > Ignavibacteria > Tepidaquicellales > OLB5 > OLB5. Next base: position 28,434 of record JACSRQ010000141.1, on the reverse strand, counting down.
ACGCGGGCTATTATTCGTGTAACGCCCTGCTTATCAACATCGGTCATAGTGTAAACCTGCATACCTTTGTTACGAAACTGTTTCACGGTTTCAGATTCATCGCGGTCAACATCGCGGATACCAATGAGCGCGGAATTTTCCGGATGTACCTTCGGTGCAAATCCGCCAAGCCTCACCAGCCGCTGTTCACCGATACCGAGCGCAACAGCAAGCGGCATTCCGTGAATATTTCCCGATGGTGTTGATTCAGGCGTATTCATATCCGCATGCGCATCAATCCAAATAACGCCGAGTGTTTTTTTCTTTTTCCTGCAGTAACTTGCAATACCTGCTATGCTTCCGATGGCAGTGGCATGATCGCCGCCAAGTATCAGCGGGAAATATTTCTGGTTCAGCAGAGTTTCCACTTTTTTAGAGAGAATTTTGGAAGACCTGACAATCTCAGGCAGGTATTTCAGCTTTGGGTTACGGATCCTTTGTGTTTCAGAACCCTCAACAAATATATCCCCGAAATCTTTAACAACATATCCCATTGATTCCAGCTTTTCTTCCAGATGTGCATACCTGAGCGCAGAAGGGCCCATATCAACACCTCTTCTATCTGCGCCTAAATCCATAGGAAAACCGATAATTCCAATCTTTTGGTTTAATCTCTTGCTTGAGTTTACTCTTGCCATAGTCCGCAAATATATAGATATACATTAACAGTTTTTAGGGAGTTTTTTGTAACCCTTAAAGTATGTTTCAGTATCAATTTTTCTATTTTAAAAGAGCATATATTGCCATAATTTAAGGAAACAAATCAAAAAAGAAGATCATAATGAAATACTTACTTTATTCAATCACCATTTTGCTGTTCTTATCAATGAACTCATACTCAGGCAGCATTGATCTTGATAAGTTGTGCGATGAAATGTATAAGATATATGACTCTGATGAATTGCCCGCGAAAAAGGAAGTGCTTGCGTACAAGAAACTCAATTCACTCATCGGGACAAGCATTTCTGTGAAGATCACAACCACAGATTCCATTACCTATGACAGGAAGGAAGATAAGACCAATCTGAAATCAAAAGAGGTTTTCACCTCTGATAACAAGACCGGCTACTTTGGAATATTTATATTAGCTACACAGAAGGGTGACGCTCTTTTGATGAGCACATCGCCGGATAAGGAAATGACAATATCGGGAACAGTTTCGGATATCCTGGTTGTAGGTTATATTAAAAATAACCTGAACGGCAGCGCATATACTTCGCTAAAGGATTTTGATGACAAAGGAACTATCATTCAGCAGATCATCATAAAGGTAGATATGTAAACTTATCAGGCTCCAATTGCATCGTTTAGATAATCATTCAGCGGTTTTACGGCTTTGAATATTTTGGAAGAGTATTGCACATAATTTTTTGTGAGTACTCTTTCTTCTTTTACAGGATGATCGGCGATGAAGCTTTTCAGCTTTAAGTATTCCAGCAGCGGGTGATCTTTAGGAAATCCTTTAGGTGCAGTTTTGAGCGAATCTTCCATCCAAAGTTTTTTGAAATATTTCTTGAAATCCGCGCTGCCTATGATCTTTTTGAACTTTTCGGGGTTGCCTGCTATCTTTTCTCTTACCGCCAGAAGCTTATCAGGCATTGGCATATACAATCCGCTTGCAAGGAAACACTCCGAAGGGCTTATGTGAACATAGTATCCTGCGTTTGGCGCCTTACGGCCGCCTTTATTTATTGATGCACCAAGGTTTGTTTTGTATGGCGATTTATCCTTTGAGAACCGCACATCTTTGTATATCCTGAACATGCAGTCTTTTGGCTCAAGCCCTGATACATCTTCATCAAACTCTGCGATTGCCTGTATCATCTCAAACAGGAATACCTCGAAATCATATTTCGCATCTTCGTAAAGCTTCTTGTTGGCATTGAACCAATCGCGGTTATTATTTTTCTTAAGCTTCTTTAAGAAATCAAGTGTAGATTTGTGCAGCATGGCTGTTATTTCTGTTTGTTTAAAAAATTCGATACACCGTTTTTGCAGTCAGGGGTCATACGTGTTATTGCGTTCAGATCGCAAGCGTATTCAAGCGCCTTTTCGAAATCCATTCCCGAAATGTTGCCGAACATCTCTTTAGTAAGCTTCATCGAGGCAGTAGAATTTTTCTTCAGGCTCTCGCATACTTCAATAACTTTCTGATCTAATTCGGATGAATCAACGAAGTGATTTATGAATCCCATATGGAATGCTGCCGCAGAATCAACCATTCGCGCTGTAAGAAGCAGGTCTTTAGCATGAGTTTCGGAAACCCTTTTCAGCAAAAAAAGCATCACAATCGCGGGGATAAAGCCAATTTTAACTTCGGTGTAGCCAAATCTTGCGGTTTCGTCGGCAATTATGATATCACATGCCGAAGCTATTCCGCAGCCGCCGGCAAGGCAGTATCCTTTCACCTTGGCAATTACAGGCTTGGAGCAATTGTAAACGCTCATAAGCATGTTCTTGAACTTACGGGAGTCTTCTTTATTCTGCAGTATATCGTATTCCGAGATCTTCTGAAGGTAATCAAGGTACAGGCCTGAACAAAAATTTCCCTCAGCCCCTGTTATTACAACCACCTTGACTTCGTCATTACCGGAAAAATCCTTCATCATACCACCCAGATCAGAAATCAGCTCCTCATCAAGCGAGTTCATTTTTTCGGGCCTGTTCAGAACGATTTCCGCAACGCCGTTTTCAACTTTATACAGTATGTTTTTTAATCCCATAAAATTTAGCTATAAGTTCGAAAATTTTGTTTGTTTTTGATTCCCCTCTAGAGAGGGGAAGGAGCGAAGCGGAAGGGGTGTGTTACTTAACGTACGAATATCATTACTTTCATTCAAATATCAGTGCAGCGGCACCAAGCACACCTGCATCATTGTTTATTGATGAGCGCAGTACCCGGAATTTATTCCTGATAGTTTTAATGCTTCTTTCTTTGATTGTTTGGTTCAATTCACCGATAAAATTCTTATACGCGTTGGAAATTCCGCCGCCGAGTATCGCTGTTCTCACATCCATCAAGTTGAAGTAGTTTGTGATAGCTACCCCGAGGTAGAATCCATACAGATTGAGCAGTTTCTTCGCGGTTTTATTTCCTTTTGATGCGAGGGTGCTGATATCGGCAAAATCAATATTTTTACCAAGCTTGCTGATCTCTTTTTTGTGCTGCTTCAGGAAATAATTCCTGCCGATGTGTGCTTCAATAGAGCCGCGGTTGCCGCCTAAACACATTGGACCGCTATAGTCTATAGTCGTCATACCAAATTCACCGGCACCATTTTGCTCTCCCCTGTACATTTTGCCGTCTATTATCATCGCACCGCCAATACCGGTGCCAAGCGTGAGAAAAATGAAATTTTTGTGCTTTGAGCCATGCCCGAACTTTAATTCCGCAAGTCCGGCGCAATTGGCGTCGTTATCTGCAATGGTTTCCATTTTATACTTTTTAGCAAAGTGTTTCGCGAGGTCAACTTCTTTCCAACCTTTAAAGTTTGGCGGATATTTCATTACACCATTAGTTACAATGCCGGGCGCACCGATGCCAATTCCTGCAATTTTTTTATCGAAGTCCGCTATCTGGTGATCGATACATTTTTCGATCTGGCTCAGAACTTTTTTAGGCGATATTTCCGAATATGTTTCGGTCTTATAATGTTTCAGGATCCGGCCTTTTGAATCAACTATAGCAGACTTAATATACGTTCCGCCAAGGTCTATTCCGATAGCGTACTCCAGCTTATTTTTTTTCGTTTCGAGTGTTATCATTAATGTATCACAATAAATGTTATCATCTTTGTTTGTTCTTCCACCAGTTCTTCAGCCGATCTTTTATTTTTGATTCTTCCCCGATACCGGTGGGTTTATAGTAGACTTTATCCTTCAGCTCTTCGGGGAGATACTGCTGTTGGGCAAAGTGCCCTTCGTAATCGTGGGAATACTTGTACTCTTTGCCATAATCCATTTGTTTCATCAGCTTAGTCGGTGCATTCCTTAAATGAAGCGGCACACCAAGCTCACCCGTTAATTCAACATCCTGTTTGGCTTCCATTATTGCAAGATATGAAGCATTGCTTTTAGGCGCACTCGCAAGATAAGTAGCCGCCTGCGAAAGTATAAGCTGCGCTTCCGGCATGCCGATGTAGTTTATTGCGGTAAACGCCGATGTTGCTATTGTGAGCGCGTTTGGATCCGCATTGCCAATATCTTCTGATGCAAGTACGATCATTCTTCTTGCAATGAATTTCGGCTCCTCGCCGCCCTTGAGCATTCGTGCCAGCCAGTAAACTGCTGCATCCGGATCGCTTCCACGGATACTTTTTATGAACGCGGATATAATGTTGTAATGTTCCTCAGCGTCTTTATCATACCTGATGTAATTCTTCTGGTATGCTTCCTTAAGGACATCATTTGTTATATTAATGATACCATTATCATCTTTTGCCGCCGAGCGTATTGCCAGATCGAGTCCGTTCAGCAGTCTGCGGGCGTCACCGCCGGAAAATCGCAGCATCAAGTTTTTATCCTGAATATCTATCTTCTGGCCTTTTAACTCTGTATCGTTTGAAAGGGCATTTTCTGCAAGCTGAAGCAGTTCAACTTCCGAAAGATCTTCCAGCACATATACCCTGCATCTTGATAGCAGCGGTGAAATGACTTCGAAGGATGGATTTTCTGTGGTTGCGCCGATGAGTGTTATTACACCACTTTCAACGGAGTGCAGCAAAGAATCCTGCTGCGCCTTGTTGAAACGGTGTATCTCATCAATGAATAATATCGTTTTCCTTGAAAGATGTTTTTGATTGATCTCAGCCCTTTCAATGGCAAGCCGTACATCTTTTACCCCGGATGAAACCGCTGAAAGCTGGATGAACTCTGCATTCACACTGTTTGCTATAATAAGCGCAAGGGTTGTTTTGCCAACACCCGGCGGTCCCCAGAATATCATGGAGAACACATTATTGTTCTCTATCATTTTCCGGATAGGCTTGCCTTCGCCTGTCAGATGTTTCTGCCCTGCAAAATCATCTAGCGATTTTGGACGCATTCTTTCAGCCAGAGGCTGAAATTGTGCCTGTGGTTTAGTGCCTTCTTTAGTATGTTCGTTTCCGAAGAGATCCAAATTTTTCGTTTTATAAAGGCAATTTTAGCTATAATAGAGTAAACAAAAAAGGCAGGTCTTTAACCTGCCTTTTGAAAACAGAATCAGCGCTATCTCAGCAAAATCATCTTTTTGATCTCTTTTGAATTGTTAAATTCTGCCGAATAAAAATAAACCCCTGAAGAATATGCATCAGCGTTAAATATAAAGCTATATTTGCCCGCGGATATGAAATTCTTCACACTGTAGATTTCCCGGCCTGTAATATCAAAAATAGTGATCTTGAAATCTCCCGGGACGGGTAACTCAAAAGTTATATTTGTCTCAGGATTGAACGGATTAGGATAGTTCTGATGTAAGACGAAGTTTGAAGATACTTGAGTACTGATTTGATTTATTCCAATATATCCAAAATTGTATTTCAGCAATTGACCGTTAGACCCTGCAGCCCATATACTATTTGTATCCTTTGCATCACAAAAATTGTAATAGTTATACGGTCTTATCGGCTGCCATGATGCGCACATATCATAACTTATCCTCGTATTTCCAATTCCTGTTTGAATGACCCAATCAGTTCCGGGAACTATCATGAGTTCACGTGTAATATCAGGGAATGGCATATTACTCCTTAACTGCCAGTTGACTCCTCCATTTGTTGTAATAGATATTCCATTCATAGAGGTAACCAGCCCTGTATTTGCATTTTTGAATGTGGAATATGAATATTGCCCTGGCGCTGAGCCAATATTATAATATTGCCAGCTGCTATTAAGTCCGCCCGTTAGTTTGTAGAACCTGGAATACACAGACGGCGAACCTTTCGCAATAAACCAGATAAAATTGGTATCCAGAGCGTCAGATCCATTATCATTCATCCACATTGTTGAAATATTACTTAAGATAGGTGAATTCGCAGAACGGACCCAGTTAGTGCCTCCATTTCTGGTCACAAAAAAACCAACAATACTATCCTGCTGGTCAGCAATCAAATACCCGGTATTCTGGTTAAAGAAATGAATTTTGTTTATGAAAGTAGCCGGCGAATAGTACTGTTCTATCCATACTATGCCGCCGTTGGTCGTGGCAAATATCCTGTTTGCTGTATGAATCCATGCACTATTCTGATCAATCGAAGTAATCTCTAAAACAGGACCAATTGGTAACCCACTATTAGAGAGTATCCAGTTTGATCCGCCGTTCGTTGACCTGAAGACTTTAGCAGTATCACCACAAGCCCAAATGATGTTATTATCAACCACACAAACATCATTAAACCTGCCTGAAGGCGCAACATTGAACGACTGCCATTGCGAATATATTGGGTTGAACAGAAGAAGGGCAAAAAAGAGTAAAAAGAGCTTTTTCAAAATACGATACCTCCATTTACAAAAACATAATAAATGTAAACAGGTTAATCAATGACAATAGAAAAAATTATTAATTACTCTCTATATATAACTTCGTCAGCTTGTAGGTTTCATCCAGGGCTTTTTCGTGGGTGCGCTCTACGCCGTGGGATGCTGATACCCCCGGACCAATGAGTCCGACCCTCACATCATAGCCTGCGGCTAACGCTGCAGAACCATCGGAGCCATAATACGGATAGATATCGGTTACAAAATCGATCTTATTATCTATTGCCAGCTTACGAAGCTTATTGGTTACATCAAAATCATAAGGTCCGCTGGAATCCTTTACGCAAATGGAAACTGCATCTTCGCGGCCCGTACATCCATCCCCAATTACAGCCATATCTAGCACAAGAAGCTCTGCTGCGGAATCTGGGATCCCCACACAAGAGCCATGCCCAACCTCCTCGTAGTTCGAAAAATAGAATCCGGCATTTGGTTTACTATCTGAAGCTGCATACTCTTTTATCAGCTCTATCATTACTGCTGCACAGGCTTTATCATCCAGAAAACGGCTCTTCACAAATCCGCTTGAAGTATATTCAAAACGGGTATCATAGAAAATGAAGTCACCTACGCTGATATTGAGCTTCTTTACATCGTCAGCATTCCTGACAAGCTCATCAAGCCTTATTGACATATTATCCAGGCTTCTTTTGGCTTCGTTAAGATTTTTATTAACATGAGATGCCGGGTTATTCAGCAAAAATGTTCCGCGGTAGCACTCACCTTTGTAATTCCTGATGGTAACGTATTCACCTTCGAATGAATTGAGCTCAAGGCCGCCTATCCGTGTTATTGCAAGTGTGCCGTTATCTTTTATTTCCTTCACCATTGCGCCAAGTGTATCAATATGCCCGGTTACAACAAGCTCAGGATGCTCACTAAATGAGACCAGAAGTGAACCTTTGTTAGTTTTAGAAATTATGACATTCAACCCTTTAAACAGGCCTTCAATATATGAAATAACTTCTGTTGTGTATCCGGTTGGAGAGTTGATCGCAAGAATATCTTTCAGGGTGCTTACAATTTTATTCATATGATTTTTTTATTCTTTTAGATATTAAATAAGAGACCCTTCACTTCGTTCAGGGTTTATCACTTGGTACTATCTGTCATTACCTTGTAAATCTCTTCACCTTCTTTAACAAGGTTATATTTTTCGCGTGCAACTTTTTCTATTTTTTTATCCGATGTTTTCAGGTCTTCAATTTCCTTTTGAAGCATCAGTGATTTATCCTGCTCGGTTTTCAGCTTTTCGCGCAGCTCACGGTTTTCCATTTCAAGCTCAACCCGCTGCATTATGCCTTTTTTGCCGAAGACCGCGTATCCAAGTATCATAAGCAGCACCAGCAGGTACATGAAGAATCTCTTCCTGTTGAGGATGTAACGTATCATGTTTTTGCCGAAGCTGTCTTCTTTCATTGTATTTATTAAAGCCTGCCGGGCTTTTTACAAAATAGCAACTTATTTGTTTAAACTTAATTCAATAATCCTGTTAAGCAGCTCTTCAAACTGAATGCCCGAAGCGCCTGCAGCTTTAGGTACAAGGCTAAGCTCGGTCATGCCGGGAAGCGTATTCACCTCAAGGCAATAGCTTTCACCACGGGAGTTAAGCCTGAAATCAACCCTGGAATAAACAGAACATCCCAAAGATTTGTGCGCTATCATTGCCTTCTCGCGGATATCAATGGCAAGCTTTTCAGGCAGGTCTGCGGGGCAGAAATAATCGGTAAATCCTTTTGTGTACTTATGTACATAATCATAAAATCCGCTCTTGGGTTTTATTTCAACAACGGGCAATGACTGATCGCCTAAAATTGCCACTGTAAGCTCTCTGCCATCTATATACTCTTCCGCCATTACGTGATCTGAATAAGCAAAGGCATCTTCAAGCGCCTTGCCAAGCTGTACATCTTCAACATCCGGCTGAACTATTGATAACCCCACTGTGCTGCCTTCATCATTTGGCTTTATCACAGCAGGATAACCGATTTGCAGCTTAATGCTTTCATCAACTTTTACCGCTTCACTGATCCCCTTTTTCAGCATTAGCCATTTGGCAGTCGGGATATTATAGTGGTTGAACATGATTTTTGAGATGTTCTTATCCATAGCCATTGCGCTGGATGTAACACCTGAGCCCGTATAGTTAACTCCCCTTAGCTCCAGCAATGATTGTATCCTGCCATCTTCGCCAAATTTGCCGTGCAGCCCCAGGAATACTATATCAATATTATCAAACAATGAGGAATTTATACACTCCATTACTTTCCTGTTGCTGAACGCGTTAAGCTCTTCAACGGTTGGGAATTCTTTTCCTATTACCGGGCGATCCTGAAAAATGGTATCTTCATCAGGCTGGTTTTCGCCGAAAACCGGATCAACAACCTTAACGTTATGCCCCGATCTCTTTAATGCGCCTGAAATTGCCTTACCTGAGGCAAGTGCAACGTTCCTTTCGGCAGATGTTCCGCCTGTTAACACTATTATATTCACTTTTTTTTATCTGTTGTTTTAAGCTGATCCAGTTTTTTGAGCTGTGAGGGTGTAAGTTCTTTAGCGCCGCCAAGTATTTTTGCGAGTAGCAGAATTTGCGCATACTGCTCAACTTTTTCTGTCAGCAGGAATGCTTCTTCAAGTGTTTTACCAAATGCTACAAGTCCGTGGTTCTGCAGCAGTATCACATTATGCTTTTCTATATACGGGGCAATTGATTCCGGTACTTCATCAGTTGATGGTACCGCAAACTTCGCGAGGGGAATACCGCCTATTTGCATGTAAAATTCCGGTAATATAATTCTGTTAATTGCTCTGCCTGCGGCTGCAAACGCAGAGGCATACAAAGGATGTGTGTGAATAACCGCGTTAACATCTTTTCTATTGCTATATATATAGAGATGGAGCTTAAGCTCCGATGATACTTTCCGGTTACCTGATATCTTTTTTCCTTTAAGGTCGGTTTTAATTATATCGCCGGGTTTGATCCTACTTTTCCTTGTATTAGTTGCTGTTGAAAGGATTAAGTTTTTCCTGGTCCTTACGCTTAAATTGCCATCAGTGGCTTTTACAAAGCCTGAGGAGCTGCATGCTTTTGAAAAATATATTAGCTCTTGTTTAAGTCCCAAGGTTACGGGGTGAATTACATTTTTAGGTTTTCGAACATTTTATTTATTGGACGCGCACTTTGCATAATGTAGAAGTGCAGGCTGGGCGCTCCGTTATTCAGCAGCTCTTCAGCCTGTTTTGCGGTCCATCTTGCACCAATTTCAGTTACATGTTCATCTTTAGCCTCAAGTATTTCGCTTGAAAGCTCTTCGGGTATGTTGATATAAAAATTCTTCGGAAGGTTGTAGAGGTGATTCTTAGCTGTGAGTACTTTTAATCCGGGTATGATCGGGGCTGTGATCCCTGCATCCCTGCATTTTTTCACAAAATCGAAATAGACTTTGTTATCGTAGAACATCTGTGTTACAATATAATCTCCGCCGGCTGCAATCTTCTGCTTAACATGTTCAACTTCCACCTTCATGTTAGGCGCTTCGAAATGTTTTTCGGGGTAACCGCTTACTCCAACGCAAAAATTGGTTGGCTTGGCATCCAGAAGGTCATCTTCAAGGTATTTGCCTTTATTCATATTATCGATCTGCCCAATTAGCTCATATGCATACCTGTTCTGTGATTTATATTCAGGTATAGGTTTATGATACCCAAGGTCATCACCGCGTATAGCAAGCACATTTTCAATTCCGAGGTAGTTAAGCTCGATTAGCGCATCTTCAGTTTCTTCCCTGGTGAAACCAAGGCAGAGCATGTGCGGCACTGTATCGATATTAAAATGATTCTTTATAGCAACGCTTATGCCTATTGTGCCGGGGCGTTTGCGGATAACTTTTTTTTGTATTCCCTGCGGTGTTTCCCTGTACTCAACTTCTGCCGCTCTTGAAGTAACATCAATAAACGGCGGCTCATATTTCATTATGTCCTGTATAACGCCAAAAAGCTGGGTAATATCGCCGCCTCTTTTAGGCGGTATCACCTCAAAGCTTATGATCGGGTTGCCGCCCGAGCGCTCTAAATGTTCTATTACTTTCATTAAAATTCTTTATATATCGAATATTACCACAAACAAGCTTTAAATCACATTCCTGTTACGGCTGAAATGCCGGTGTAATGTTATTGGCCTTATCACCGGTCAAGTTCTGTTTAGAGCCTTTTTCAACATTTATTACCCACACGCTGGAAACACTTTCGCTTTGGCTATCGTATGTGATCTTCTTACCGTCAGAAGACCAGTCAAACTCTATAACACTGCCTGATTCATTTGTAAGCTGTTTCATACCGCTTCCATCGGGCTTGCAAATGTAGATCTGAAACTTACCCGATTTATCCGAAACATAAGCTAAGTATGTTCCATCAGGTGACCATTTCGGATTATATGAGCTGCCGCTTGATGAAATTACTTTTACACCCTTGCCATTTTCATCGCACACTTTAAGCGTACCTTTATAATTTATATCAAAAGATGAAAATGCGATCTTCTTGTCATCCGGTGAATAAGTACCGTATATTTCGGCATCTTTTGTTGATACTATTACCTTCTGAGCATTATCGGTTGTATCCGTAAGATTTAACACCACGAGGTCAAAGTTCTGATCTGCGCTGGATGAATATACTACTTTTGAACCGTCACTTGAAAACTCCGCATGCGTTGCAAGGCTGCCATCGCTGATAGGAAATGACTCGCCTGTAACAAGATCAGTAATATAGATTGCATTGTTTTCATCTTTTTCTGAGCGGTACATAAGCATACTGCCATCACGTGTTACTATCGGGTCAAGTCCGCCATCAACAAAATAAGGGAATCTGAATGAGCTGGTATCTGCCAGATCAACCATGTAGAGGTAATCTGAGATCCTGTTGGTTGCGCAAAACAGCAGCTTCGTACTGTTCGGAATGAACTTCGGCGAATAGCAATCAAGGTCAAGAAAGCTTACCTGTTTTACATTATCACCATCTTCATCCATTACAAAGATTTCCTGTTTGTCATTACTTGTTGCATCACTCGAAAAAGCGATAAGCTTCTTCTGTGAAAAAATAGAGCCGGCTGCCGCCAGCATGATAATTGCTGCGAGGAGGAAATTTTTCATTAATTAAGTCCGAAAATCTGTTAAAATTTTATATAATCTGCATTTTACCCATATTTTCAGACTCTTTCAAGGAAGTAATTTTGTTTAGAATTTCAAAAATTGCAGAAATTGCAGTTTTTTGATGTTCTGGTTATTTGAGCTTGATGCAAACAATCAATCTTCCTTGAAACAGGCGCTATTTATTAGTAATTTGCTTAAATATGCCTTCAAAGTGTTGAAATTTTAACGCTTCATTTTTGATTACACTATTCAAGAGGCATATTCAGGAAATAGCTCCGGAGATTGAACAATAATACTAAAATTGGCTCTTTGAATATAAATACTTTCCTGAAAATATCATTATTTTTTTTGATTTTTGCAGGGATGGTGAGTTATCAGGCATCAGCTCAGAACTCACAAAAGAGCAATCTTGAAATTCTGGAACAGGATATTTCAAGCGAGCTTGACAGGTTTTTGTACTATCCATCAGTAGATAGAAGCCTGCCGTTTGTTTTCAGTATAAGCTCTTCGAAAAATAACAAAGAAGAGAAGAAATTCCTGCAGAACCTGGTTAAAAAAACCGCATCGGCTGAAAAGCTGAAAATAAGCTTTGTTAATCCGGGCGAAGAGGTAAAGACTGATTCTGCCTTTAATTACTGCAGAATAAATATTAAAAAATTAAACACAGTATATACCAAACTTCTGAAGAACAGCTTCCTGGGCGAAAAAAGCATGGAGCGAAAAATTACCTCAGAGCTTGGTATAGAGATCGAAACAAGCACGGGTTCAATGCTGGTGAAAGATAACATCAGCACTATATATACCGATGAGATACAATACGACGGGTATGAAAAATTTGAATCATCAGAATACGGTTTCACTAAGTCATTTCCACCGGATATCAGCTTCCTGGAATCTATAATTTTTCCTGCTGCAATAATTACTGCTTCCGCAGTAGCAGCAATACTATTTTTTACAATTAGGTCAAAATAAAAATTGAAAATCACTTTAACAGCAGCCCGGTTTATTGTTGTACTGTTCCTTCTCCAGTTAGTAATTGGATGCGGCTCTTCAAAAACAGATATTAACACCGATGACCCTCAAAAAGCATTTGATATCGCAAAACGAAAATACGATAAAAGAGATTACGTTGACGCGATCGAAGACTTTTCGTATATAAAGATCCGTTTCCCCGGTACAGATGTATCTGATAAAGTGCAGTTCTACCTTGCAAACAGCTACTTTGGCCAGAAGGAATACCTTCTTTCCGCATACGAGTTCGATAGCTTTTTAAAGAATTACCCGTTAAGCCCGCTGTACCCGGAAGGCAAATACATGCTCGCGAATTCATACTATGAGCTCTCGCCGAAATACTCGCTCGACCAGCAATTCACCAACGAAGCACTCAATGAGTTTCTTTCATACATTGAATCATTTCCGCAGGATAAAAATGTAGCAGATGCCGAAAAGAAGATAAAGGAAATGAGAAACAAGCTGGCTTACAAAAATTACTGGACAGCCGAGCTTTACATGAAAACCGATAACTATAAAGCCGCCTCGTTGTACTTCCAGGCTGTGTATGATGAATATATTGATTCCGAATGGGCAGATGACGCTATGGTTGGACAGGCGGATGCTTATATAAACGGAAGAAAGTATGAAGATGCGAAAAAAGTACTGGAGAAATTCTACAAACTCTTCCCGAAAAGCAATTTAAAAAGCAAAGCCGATAGACTTAATTCACGTATCAAAGAATACCAGACATCTAAATAATTTATGCTGCAATGAGCGAGCTTACACCAAAACATATGAAGGATTCACAGGTAGCTATGATAGAGCTTGTGCTTCCGAACGATACCAATATACTGCAAAACCTTTTAGGCGGCAGGCTGATGCACTGGATGGATATTGCGGCAGCGATGGCGGCTTCCAGGCATTGCAATAATGTCGCGGTTACCGCAGTTGTTGATGACCTTTCATTCCATGAGCCTATTAAGCTGGGAAACATCGTTTCCCTATGTGCAAATGTCAACCGCGCTTTCAATACTTCAATGGAAGTAGGGATAAAAGTTGAGGTTGAAGATTTCAGAACGGGCGAAAAGAAACACTCAAACAGCGCGTACTTCACTTTTGTTTGCGTTGACCTTGAAACAGGCAAAAAAATGCCGGTCCCTGCTATTATTCCTGATTCCCCACTGGAGAACAAGTGGTTCAATGATGCTCTCGTCAGAAGGACACAGAGGCTTAACCAGAAGCATGGTATCATTCATAACTAGAACCCGGAGATTTCCAAATACAATCATGCTTTTTACCGATCTATAAATGCCATCCGAAACCAGCCAAGCTAAACAAAATACAGGTATACTTTTACAGGCTGTTGATCTTTCAAGAAAGTTCGATAGAAGACCTATTTTCAAAAATGTGAACTTTGAACTGCGACCCGCAAGCGCTACTGCAATTACAGGCAGGAACGGTTCGGGCAAATCAACCCTCATAAAAATCATAGCGAATCTACTAATTCAGTCTTCGGGTAAAATTGACTTATATGACGGCGATACAAAAGTTAAAAAAGAAGCGGTATATAAGTATATCGGTTTTGTTTCACCTTACTTAAATCTATATGATGAGTTTACCGGGTATGAAAATCTGAAAATTGTTTCGGATATACGCGGTTACGGACATGGCAACATAGATAACGTGCTGAAGCGAGTCGGGTTGTTCAACCGGAAGGATGACATCCTGAAAATATATTCATCGGGTATGAAACAGCGCCTGAAGATCGCATTTGCGATACTGCACGACCCGCAGATACTCCTGCTTGATGAGCCAACCAGCAACCTGGACCTGGAGGGAATTTCAGTTGTTGATAGTATTGCAAATGAATTCAAAAAGGACAGGATACTTATTATTGCTACTAACGATCCGCACGAGCGATCACTTTGTGACCGGGAAATTAACATAAATCCCGATGCTTAAACAGGCACTTGCAATATGTAAAAAAGATTTCAACAGCGAGATACGCACGCGCTATGCTATTAACGCCCTGCTGATGTTCATCATCGTAGTTATATCGGTCATAAAATTTTCACTGGGTGAAGATAAGATCTCAAGCGAAATGAATGCCGGGTTGCTTTGGATAATTATATTCTTCGCAACATCAAACGGGTTATCCAGAGTTTTTGTATCAGAAGAAGAACGCGGCACATCACTAGTTTTGAAATTAAGCGCGGATGCAAGATCAGTTTTCCTTGGTAAACTAATTTTTAACACTGTATTAACATTTATTATAAACTTCCTGATTATATTTCTTTATATAATTATCACCGGACTTGATATCAGGAACCTTGCGCTGTTTTCGCTCACTATAGGCCTGGGGAACCTGGGACTATCGGCAGTGATGACAATAATTGCAGCATTAATATCCAAGGCAAGTTCTAAAGGAACGCTTTATCCCGTGCTCTCCTTTCCATTGCTGCTGCCGCTGCTGCTGGCTTCCATAAGCGCAACATGGCTTTCGATCGAAGGCGTGCCGTTCGGCGCAATTGCAGGCGAGCTGCAAATGATAGCATCGTACACGGTTGTTGTGATTACCGCTTCCTTCCTGCTGTTTGAGCTGGTTTGGAATGATTAACTGATTGGCAGTGTTAGCAATGATAGTAAGCCTGTTATTATTATCGTTGATGCTTTAAATGAGGGGAAACATATATTTGAAGAGCTACAAGAATAACAATTGCTCTCAATATCAAACAGTGTAAAAATTTTTACACCTCTTACATTTCAATATTAACTTGACATATCAAATAAAAACTTTTAGATTGAATTAAGAAAAAAGTTTGGAGTACATTATATGGGATTTTTCGACGACATAGAGTTCGAAGAAGGTTCTAAAAGAAAAAATCTGAATAAGGAAGAATTGATCAGGGCGCTGCTTAATAAAAGCGAACGTATTATGCCCGATCTTGATATTGATTCCATTGATGATATGGTGAATTACCTGCTCGAAAAGGAAGAGCATTCCAAGGCAATTACATGCCTGAATTCACTGCTGGACTATTTCCCGTATTCAAATGAACTATGGCAGAGAAAAGCTATTATTTTCGATCACAAAGGCGATTATAAAAATGCGCTTATTTGTTTTGATAAGGCTATAAATCTGAATCCTAATGATGAAGAGTCACTCATAAATAAGGGTATTACTCTGGATAATTCCGGGATGTTCACCGAATCAATAGAGTGTTTCGAAACAGTATTGAACTTTGCGCCCAATAACATTGACGCGCTGTTCAACAAAGGTCTTATTCTCGAAAAAGTTGACAGGTTTGAAGAAGCTATATCATGTTTTCAGAAGATAATAGAGCTTGACCCAGGCCATAAAGATGCATATTATGAAATGGGTTACTGCTATGATTATATAGACAGGCTTGTTGATTCAATTAAAGCTTACGAAAAGCACATAGGTATCGTTCCGTTCAATTATAACGCCTGGTATAACATGGGTGTTGTATTGAGCCGTATGGGCAGGTATTATTATGCCATACAGTGTTACGAAATGGCGCTATCTGTAAATCCGAAGTTTGCTTCCGCATGGTATAATAAAGGCAACGCGCATGCAAGCCTTGGGATCCTGACAAGAGCAATTGAAGATTACAAAACGGCGCTGATGTATAACCGAAAAGATGTTTACGCGTTATATAATCTGGCAAGCGCATATGAGCAAATTGGTGATTGCCGTGCTGCTATTGAAACCTTCACCAAGGCTGTAACAATTGATCCTTCCCACTATGAGTCGTTTTTCGGAAGGGGCAACTGCTATTACCAGCTTGAAGATTTTAATAAGGCGCTGCGTGATTATGATAAAGCCGTTGAGCTGTTCAAAGAAAACCCGGAGCTATGGTACGCAAAAGCAGATGCTGAGTATAATCTCGGCAGGCTGAGCGAATCTATTTCAAGCTACATTACCGTTTTGACTTTGAATCCGGATAACCACCAGGCAACCTTGGACCTTGCCAATACTTATATTGATGCTGAGGAATATGATGAAGCCGAAAGTATGTTAAGCAAGCTCATTGGAATGAATGCCGCATGGGCAGAGCCGTATTACTCCAAAGCGAAGTTATACTTCCTGAAAGCTGAAATTGAGCTTGGCATTAAGTATATCGAAATGGCATTCACTATCAATCCGCATGAGCGGTTCAGTTTCCATTTCGAAAAAGACTGGGAACGTGTTCTTCAGTTTTTGATCGCAAGAGATAATTAAATTTTCGTAAAGGGCCTTCGGGCCCTTTTTGTTTACTACTATATTACTCCTTTATCACAACATCCAGCACTTTTTTATCTTTTATCTGCAGAAGTCTTTTGCTTTTCAGCCGGCGTACTATATCATAATTATGAGTTGCTATAAATACCGCCGTACCCTTGTAGTTAATGTTCAGCAGCAGCTTAATAATTTCAAAAGAAACGAACGGGTCGAGGTTGCCTGTAGGCTCATCAGCTATGAGTATGTACGGCTCATTCACAATTGCGCGCGCTATCGAAACACGCTGCTGCTCGCCGCCGGAAAGCTCATGCGGCATCTTTTTGTATGAATCAAACACACCAACTTCATTCAGCACATTGTACACTTTTTTCTTGATCACATCCGGCTTTACACCCGAGAGATACAACGGAAGCGCGACATTTTCGAATACATCCCTGTCGTTAAGCAGCTTATAATCCTGGAACACAAAGCCTATCTTCCTGCGAAGTACAGGTACTTCAGGTTTCTTTATATGCTTTGAGCTGAAGCCGTAAACTACCACTTCCCCGGTTTGGGGAAAGAGCTCCATGTTTATCATTCTAAGCAGCGAAGTTTTACCCATGCCGCTTTCGCCTATCAGGAATACAAACTCACCTTTATCTATCGTAAAGCTCACATCCTGGAAAAGCTCCCTGGTTGGATATGAAAAAGATATTCCGTTAAAATTTATCAATGTATTATTTCTTTTTGTTCTTATTTCTTACAAGCTTATCTGCCCAGCGGATAGCTTCAATCAGGCTCTCGGGACTTGCAATATTTTTGCCGGCAATATCAAATGCCGTTCCGTGGTCCGGAGATGTCCGCACAAAGCTTAAACCTGCAGTAAAATTTGTACCTTTATGACCCGCAAGCATTTTGAAAGGAATGAATCCCTGGTCATGATACATTGCCAGTGTCATATCAAGCCTGCTGTACATTCTGCCGGCAAAAAAAGCATCCGGCGAGTATGGACCTGTAACTTTAACTCCCCTTAACCTGCTGTTTGCAAACTTAATTGCCGGCGAAATTACTTTTCGCTCTTCATCACCAATCAGGCCGCCATCGCCTGCGTGTGGATTCAGCCCAAGCACCGCGATCTCTGCATTCTTGATACCGAGATTATTCCTAAGTACATTCGCGCAAATTCCAAGTTTGCTGTTCAACAGCTTTTTGGTAATAAGCGATGATACTTTTTTAATCGGCGGGTGCGTGGTAGCGAATGCTATATTGAACTTATCCGAGAGCATTGTCATACATGAATCTTTAGCACCGCTGAGCTTTGTGAGCATTTCTGTGTGTCCGTCAAACCTGTAGCCGCCCATATTCAAAGCCTTTTTATTTATGGGCGCGGTTACAATTGCGTCATACTCACCGCTTGTGCAGAGCGAAATCGCGGTTTCTATCGCAAGTCCGGCAACATAACCAGCCCTTGCGCTCAGCACTCCGGGCTGAGGTACATCTTTGGGACTGCCGATTGGAATAAAATTGAAATTATCGGCATTGAGCTTTATCTTTAGCTTCCGGCAGTAGTATGAAATAACAGGCAACGGCGAAATAACGGTAAGGTCATACTTACGGGTTATAGCATTGCTGCGAAGTGTCTTCAGCACAATTTCCGGTCCAATACCGTTTATATCACCTATTGTCAGCAGTATCTGCGGTTTCATGTGGCAAATATAGATTTAAGCACTCCTATTTACAATGAAGTTAAATTGCTTAGGTATTATAAGTTTTAAGATTATTTATTATTATTGTGTAACTTATCTTTTAAGCCATATGACCAAACACTACTTGTTCCCGATAGCCTTATTGTTCGCAGCATCTATCAATATCTACTCACAGGATCCCATTAAAGATTATGACGTTCCGAAGATATCCGAAGGCACAACACTTGAGATCTCAGGTAAACCTCACTTCAATCTGCAGAAAGAGAAAAATGATACTGCAGAAAGTGAATATGCCTATGAAATAAATCTTGGGGCATCATTTACAAAATGGCGCTTCACGCCTTCATTGGATTATACCATATCTGCTACACTATCAGGAACTTCATACAGCTATCCTGAATCGCAAATAATAGATAAAAACGAAAATTCGAGCAGATTACTTTTTGGATTTACGGGTGCAGGTTCTAAATATATAGTACCGAAACATTTGTACTTTGGGATGCATTCCGAGGGTTTTCTGCAAGCTGAAAATCATCATAAACCTTCCTATATATTTACATTCAGCCCGTATGTAGGCACAGGCAGGATCACAAATGCATTTGTTGTTAATGAGGCATCGAATGTTGAAAAAATTCTCCTTAAGCGCGGCTATATTACCAAAGGTCTGGATAAGGATACCCGCACACTTTTGAACAATCTGCTTGACCGCAGAAACCTGGGGGAATACCGAAGCAAATACAGGGATAACGCCGAGATACAATTCTTCGGTGATGCAGAAGCATTGCTGCTTAACAAAGGCATAATATCCGGGCCGCTGAACGCAGCCGCAACAATGGAAATATACCAATCACTCACTAACAACAAGTACATCTTATACCCGATATTCAAAGGTTACCAGTTTCAGGCTGAATTTAACTATTCACAGAGGATAAGCAATCCATACCGGGCTTTCGATAAAGCCATTAGCTTTAGCGCTCTTTACGGCCATCCGTTTGGACTAAGGACCAGCGCTGTTTTTTCGGCAGCGGTCGTATTTCCAATAAACGAGCAGGATATAAATGGATTTGACCCTCAGTTTCATTCACCGATCTTGTTAAGAGAGCGGCAGAGCTTAAAAAAATATTCAGATTATATTACTCCTGATATTTATTTTGTAGGCGGCTTGAGGAATGATTATAAGGCTTCGTTGAGTGTGAACGTATTTCATAACTTCAATCAGTTTGCGGCTGTACGCGGATTTTTGAATCTGGAAGGGAAAAAGCAAACAGATATTGATCCGGAATTCAGTCTCTATGGCGGCGCGGAGCTTCAGTTCTATATATTGAGTAAATTGAGCGTAAGCGCGTATACCGATGTGTATTCTTCACGAACTACTTCGTATTCAATTTCTACGGGTGGATTCATCACATACTATATTTTTTAGGCTTCTGCAGCAGGCGGGAATCTTTGAGCGAAGTATTCTTTCGCGGCGGTTATTCTTTTTTTGATGGAAGGATGCGAATATGTCCAGAATTCCACAAGCTTATTGGGCTCGTCGTTGGCAAGATTTTGCCCGGCGAGCTTTTCCATTGTTGAGGCAAACGAACCAATATCACCGGTTGTATCAATTGCGAAGCGGTCAGCTTCGTACTCGAAGCGGCGGGATATTGCGGCGGTTAACGGACCCGAGAAGAAAGAGTAAACGGCAGCAATCAGCGCAAGCAGCGGCAGCGCCGCTATTTCATAACGATACTGAAATCCGAACACGGGCAGAAGCATAGAATAAATTTTAGCCATCACAAACAGTCCAATAAATGTTCCGAAAAGTGAAATGAGTATGTTTATTTTTATGTGGCCCCTTTTATAATGTCCAAGCTCATGAGCGAATACCGTTTCAATTTCCTTTTCGGTAAATGACTCCAGCAATGTATCGCCCAGTATGATCCTTTTCGTGCGTCCAAATCCCGTAAACGCCGCGTTAGCCTTCTTCGTGGTTTTGCTCATGTTGAATTTATACACACCGCTCACTTTGAATCCGACTTTATCGCACATGGCAAGCAGTTTCGTTCGCAGCTCATCATTTTCTATCGGTGTGAATTTGTAGAACAAAGGGAATATCAGCACGGGTGCAATTTGAGCAAGCAATATTGAATACACCCACACAATACATGCGAGATACAGCCACCACAATTCATAACCGGAAAGCAGCCAGTAGAAAAGGAATGCGATCGGCGCGCCTATGATACCGCCAACCAAGGCGCCCTTGAACTTCTCGCCTATCCACCCGCCGAAAGTTTGGTTCGAGAGTCCGAACTTATGCTCCATCCTGAAGCCGAAGATGTAATCGATTGGGAATGATATAACCGCGCTTACACCACCAATGATAACACCGTATATCAGCAGGGCAAGGTATGGATTTGCCGTATAACCGAAGGCGAGGAGCTCAAGATTCTTGCTGTAGCCCCACCATAGGAACAGAAGCAGGAGCAGGAATGAGAGGATTGATTCCGTTACGTTAACTATAAGCTTGATCTTCTCGTATTGTTTGGCAAGCTCTTTCCTTGCGGGGTCTATTTCTGTATTTTGCGTGGTTTCCATATTGCAAATTTATCATTTTTAGGAATTAGATTATATTCAATTCTTATGTGATTCTCCTACTCATCCGATGACTCAACTTTCTCAAATCTTCAAGCCAACCATTATTTCAGTCATCGGATGAGTGGAACATTAGATTAACTCACACATTGTTACCGATTACGCCCTTGCAGGGCTTTGTTCTTACTGTTCCTCCCCGATGGGCTGCGCCCATCGCTATAATATCGCGCCCCTTCGGGGCTGAATAATTATTCACATCATCTCCCGGAAGAGCGGCATGTCTACAGGTAATACGTATTGATAAAATAGCTCCGTAGGAGCGTCATGTTTGTTGGGAATTACAACATGAATCTTAATCCTAAAATCCGAAAAACAACAATGGGGGTTTGTATATGACAACAAATACACCCGCATATTCCGTCCCGTACGGGACGGGATAACCGGAGGAAATCCGAAATCTACCAATATGTCGTACCTACGGCACTTCCTGCCTCCTACTCATCCGATGACTGAATTTTCTCAAATCTTCAAGCTATCTGTTGTTACAGTCATCTGATGAGTAAAGCATTTAATTAACTCATACATATTTACCGATTCCACCCTTGCAGGGCTTTGTTCTTACTGTTCCTCCCCGATGGGCTACGCCCATCGCTATCATATCCCGCCCCTTCGGGGCTGAATAATAATTCACATCAGCTCCGTAGGAGCGACATGTTTGTAGAGGAAGTTACATATTGATATAACAGCTCCGGAGGAGCGCCATGTTTGTAGAAGAATATGTTAATTTAGATTAAGCTCCGTAGGAGCGGCATGTTTGTATGGGAATTACAAAATGATATTGTAGTTCCGTAGGAGCGCCATGTTTAGAAATGTGCATTAGAACTATGGAGGATCTTAATCATTTAGGGATTGAATATTGGGAAATGAAAATTACATTTATTGTTGGTGATAACACCAACAACGGGGTTAAATCTTCAAAGCAACCAATATTTCAGTCATCGGATGAGTGGAACATTCGGATAACTCATACATTGCATCCGATTGCGCCCTTTCAGGGCTTTTTTCTTTCTGCTTCATTACGATGGGCTGCCGCCCATCGCTATCATATCACGCCCCTTCGGGGCTGAATGATAATCATCCTATTGCATACTTGATTCACTGCTTATTTAACTTCATTTTACGTTCCTGATTATTTAGCTATATTTGTGCAAATAAAAAAAATCTACAGATGAGAGCATTAAAGATCCTTTTTTTGGCGGTATTTTGCATATTTTTGGCTTCCTGCAGCAAAAATCCGGAAGTTATTTATGTTAACGGAAAAATATACACCTTAGATAAAAACAACACTATCGTTGAGGCTATCGCGGTTTATGAAGGCAAAATTCTCGCCACGGGTAAGTCAAGCGAGCTGACCGAAAAATACAAAGATGCCAAAGTAATCGATCTGAAAGGCAAAACAGTTGTGCCCGGTTTCATTGATGCCGAGGCGAACCTGATGGAATTTTCAAAGCAGCTCAGCCTGCTTGATCTCAGGAATGCACGCTCAGTGGATGAAATTCTCGCGATGATAAAAGAGCGCGCTAAAACCTCAAAGCCTGATGAATGGATCGGCGGCTTCGGGTGGGACGAGCTGAAGCTTTCGGATAAAGATCTCGAAAGGCTTAACTACTCACTCCTCGACGGCGCCTCAACAGCGCAGTTCATCTACCTTGTAAACGCCCTTGGCAACACAACATGGGTAAATAAAAAAGTTTTGGATCTCACAAAGGTTACAAAAGATACCCCCGACCCGGAGAACGGCGCCATCGGATTTGATGATAACAACAATCCAACCGGACTGTTTTATGAATCAGCCCAGAGCCTCGTGATAAACGTCCTGCCCCAGCCCTCAGAGCAGGAAGTAATGAGCAACATTTCACGCGGCATCAACGAGCTCTTCAAATACGGCATTACGGAAATTAACGATGCTAACATTACCGAGCAGGGATTAAGCGTATATAAAAAGATGGTGGATGATAACAAGTTCCCTATCCGCCTGTACGCTATGATACCCGGTAAAGGTCCCCTGTTTGAGAAGTATGTTTCAAGCGGACCCGAAAACTACAAAGACCGCATTAATATAAAATGCGTAAGCCTTGAGTACGACGGCTATTTTGAAACGCAGGATGCAGCAATGGAAAACGATTACAACGAAGAGCCGAAACGCATGACGCCTTTTAACGATGATTTTGATATCAAGGAAATGACGAAGAAAGCAAACGAGAAGGATTTCCAGATATCGGTTAAAACTGTTGGCGATAGAGCGCTTACACAAACCCTGAATGCGATTGAATCGGTCAACAAAGAAGTTAAACCGAAGGCGGGCAGAACAAGGCTTGAGTATCTTGAGTTTGTTACGCCGCAGGATATGCAGCGTTTAAAACAGATGGAGATAATTCCATCTATCCGCCCGGAAGTAACATTGGCAGATAAGTTTATATTGAATGATATCATAAAGCCTGAAAACGGCCAGAACCTCGGACTTTGGAACACACTGTACAAACAGAATAACGTGATAATATCCGGTACCGATTTCCCGTACCATTCAATAAGTCCGCTGGTTGTAATGTATTACCTTTCAAGCGGACTCTCGCTTGATACAGCACTTAACAGGGTGGCTAACAATACCGCACAGAAGCTGACCGTACTGGAAGCTCTGAAATCGTTTACTGTTTACGCTGCATACGCTTCTTTTGCCGAAGAAGTTAAAGGAACACTGGAAAAGGACAAGTTTGCAGATATGGTGGTGCTATCCGATGACATAGTTTCAGGAGACGCAAACCAGCTTTTGAAGGCAAAGATATTAATGACAATTATTAGGGGTGAAGTTGTTTATGAGAACAAGAGCCCCGGAGCGATGCTTTATCAGCATTAACCGCTGAGTATGGAGCAGGCTGTAAAAGTATGGCATGTCCTGGAAATACTAAAGGTAACGGAAGCCGCATTCGCTGATAAAGGAATAAAGAATCCTCGCCTTAATGCAGAGCTGCTGCTTGCAGATGTGCTTAAATGCAGGCGGATAGAACTTTACCTGGATTTCGAAAAACCGCTTACAACCGCGGAGCTAATGGCTTTCAGAGAGTTTGTCAGAAGAAGGCTGAAACATGAGCCCATTCAGTATATTCTCGGCAAAACGGAATTCTACGCGCTTAGCTTTAATGTTTCGCCGGCAGTACTTATCCCCCGCCAGGAAACAGAGCTTCTGGTTGAAGAAGTGCTGAAGTATTTGAAAGAGACCGGCGCAAAAAGAGTACTCGATATCGGAACAGGCTCGGGTTGTGTGGCCATAGCAGTTGCAGCAAATTCAGATTGCCATATTGACGCGATAGATATTAGCCCGGATGCCTTACAAACAGCAAAGGAAAACTCAGACCTGAACAATACCACGGATAAGATTACCTTCTATAATAAAGATGTACTGAAAGAAGAAATTGACCTAAACGATTACGATGTTGTGATGTCAAATCCCCCGTACATACCCGCAGAAGAAATGAAAACTGTTGATGATGAAGTAAGGCTTTACGAGCCTGCAAGTGCGCTGACAGATAATGCTGACGGACTTGTGTTTTACAGGCGGCTGATAGAGCTTTGCCAAAAAGCTGAAAAGAAACTTGTTCTGTTTGCTGAGCTTGGCGATGGCAAGGCGGCATATGTAGAAGGGCTGCTGAAAGAAAAAGGAGTTACAAATTACCGTATAACGGAAGACCTGATAAAGATACCGCGCGTGCTTGTGGCGGAATTCAATTAAAATGTACTGCTGTAAAATATGATAGCATTATTACAAAGAGTTGCTGAGGCAAATGTAACGGTGGAGTCTGAGCTGGTGGATAGTATCCGCGGCGGACTGCTTGTTCTGCTGGGGGTAAAACAGTTTGATACGGATAACGACGCGATGTATCTTGCTGCTAAGACCGTAAACCACAGGATATTCCAGGATGACGAGGGCAAGATGAATCTCTCGCTGCTTGATAACGGGCAGGATATACTTGTTGTATCACAGTTCACGCTGCATGCGGATACAAGGCACGGCAACAGGCCAAGCTTCACGGAAGCGGCAGATCCCAAAACCGCAGAGTACCTGTATGAGTATTACCTGCAGGAACTGCAAAAGCTGCTGGGTCCGGGCAGAGTGCATAAAGGCGAGTTCGGCGCAATGATGAAAGTTAAGCTTGTGAACGACGGTCCCGTGACCATAATTCTTAAAAGCAAAAGCGAGTACCAATAGTCGAAATCAAAATAGGATAAATTGAAAATTCTGATAATCGGTTTCGGGAAGCTTGGGTCGAATCTATATTATTCACTCAGCGGAAAAAAAGGCATTCAGCTTTCGGCTGTCAGATCCTCACGCGAAAAGCTATCAGCGGGCAGTATTGAGGCGGCGGACGTAATTTTTATCTGTACGCGTGATTCCCAAATACCCGCTGCTGTAAAACATATCGCCGCAAGTGGTGCAGCGCTGAAGAATAAGGTAATCTTCCACACTTCGGGTTCGCTTACATCTGATGAACTGAAAAAGCTTTCTACAAATGGCGCTTACATTGCTTCTTTTCACCCCGTGCAGACCTTTGAAAAGCGGGTGCGCAAAGATGCCGGCAGGTTTAATGATATTTACATCGCACTGGAAGGCAGTAAGAAAGCGATCAACACAGGGGCAAGTTTGGCGCGGCAACTTAGCGCAAAACCCTTCACTTTGAAGAAAGAGAATAAGGTTTACCATCACATATGCTGCGTAATAGCTTCAAATTTTTTGGCGGCGTTAAACAGGCAGATCGAGAAGATAATCAGCAAAAAGATACGAATTAATGGATTTAAAAATCTCTCTTTTTTCAACATATATATGCCTTTAGCGACGCAATCGCTCAAAAATATTGCCAAAAGCGGTACTATTGAGTCACTTACCGGCCCTTTTGAGCGAAATGATGTAATTACCATCGAAAAGCACCTGAAGGCCCTGAGCAAGGGAAGTAAAGATGTGCTTTCTGTGTATTTATTAATGGGAATTGAAACAGTAAAACTTTCGTTAGAAAAGAAAAGCCTCTCTCACGGGGAATCTCTAAAGATAATGAAGCTTCTTTCTAAATACTTAATAAAATAATAACTTGTTGAACAGCCCACTACCCAGGTACTTTATTATTCTAGCGGCTTTCGTAATATCTGTGCAATTAAATGCGCAGAATAACAAAGAAATATTCAGCTTAAAAGAGCGCTCAAACACACAGCAGCTTTCGGCGCATAATGATGTGTTAAACGCATCCGTAGTTAGCGGAAAATTTGATAGCCGCTACTATGATTCTGTTGTGGTTAAAACCACCGGCAAAAAATCGATCAGCGCTATATTTCTCGGCCTTGGCGGCGGCATAAATGTACCGATGAATGTATTCAGCGAAACCGCGAACCCGACTTTTGGAATTTTAGGCAGGCTTGAGTTTTCCTCAACCGGAATTTTTCCTCTGGTCATTGGCGGCGAGGTTGATTACTTTTCATATAATGCACCGGATGAATTCAAAACCATTAACCTGCTTTCAAGCTTCAAGACGAAGATACTTTCTATAGGGCTGAACATTGATTACTCACTGGCAAATCTTATCCGGTCATCATTCACGATGCCATACATCAGCATTGATGTAAAAAGCAATAACATTAAAAGAGAGTTTGATGAGGGCAGAACCTTTGACGGCCTGCCGGCAACTGAATCAAAGATCAGCGTTGGTGCCGGATTCGGCTTTACGGTTTTTATACTCGATTTTTCGGTGAAATATAACTACATGAAGAATAATTCGTTCGTTGGAGTTACCACCAAAACTAAATTCCCGGTGATAAGATTCTAATGGACCTGAGATCGTACGCTGAAAATATATATATAATCCCGATCCTGATCTTTTCTGTAGTGATACACGAGATGGCTCATGCATGGGTAGCGCTTAAGTGCGGTGATACCACGGCGAAAGATCTGGGCAGGATAACACTGAATCCCATACCGCATATTGATCTTTTCGGCTCGATAATCATACCGCTTTTTTCCATCATAGCTACCGGAAGGGTGTTTATAGCATGGGCAAAACCTGTGCCTATTGATCCCCGTAACTTCAGTAATTTCAAGCGTGATGATACACTTGTAACAATTGCGGGCCCGCTTTCGAATCTTATTATAGCGCTGCTTTGTTCATTCTCTGTAATAGGACTATATTATATCAGCGCGGCAATTGCGCCGGCAGAGGGCTCGTTTTCGTTTGAGTTCATTAACTACATATTTAAGATGTTTTATGCAGGTGTTCTGCTTAATGTTTCACTGGCAGTGTTTAACATGATACCTATTCCCCCGTTAGACGGCTCGCATGTGCTGGCAAACCTGCTGCCTGATGAGCTTGCTATGCGCTACAGAAGCATAGGATTTATGGGAATATTTATACTGCTTGCGTTGTTTAACTTTGTACCGGGATTTTCGCAGATATTCATTTCAATTATCACATTTGTTTCAAAACCGTACCTGAACTTAATTGATGTATTTATACCATGAAAAATAACTTAACAACAGATAGCTACAAATCGGATGACAACACAATGGAGCTCCTGCAGGATTATTATCCCACCAGGCCGCTTACAAGGGATGAAGAGCTTGAGCTTGGAACCAACGTTGACCATAAGATAGTAAAGAATAAAAAAAGTATCTTCAAGATCATAAGCCATTTAAAAGCGCTGAAGCGGTATATGATGGCTAAAGATGTGAAGTGGTACAGGAAATCGGTAGTGATTGCAGCGCTGGTATATTTTGTGATGCCCTTAGATGTTATGCCTGATTTCGCGCCCCTGCTTGGGTATCTGGATGATATTGGTGTGGTAGCGTGGACTATCAAATTCCTCGGCAATGAGGTTACATCGTATTATGATTAATTGATACAGGCTAAGGCCGTTTAACTGATTTTTTAATAGAGCAGATGTTGGAATGATTCCGGCATCTGTTTTTTTTATGGAAAGCTCTAAGATTGCAGAAAGACCCCCTCTCGTGCCTTCGGCAGACCTTCGGCCAGCCTCCCCCTTCGTAAGGGGGAGGTGCAAATATGTCAGGGCTAAAGCCCGGGATTCTTTCGCCTCGAACCCCCTGCATAAATGCCGGGGTTAATAATTCTCGCATTCCCAAACATTTTGTCATTCCTGCGAAGGCAGGAATCTTAGTGCTTTGTCATTCCTGGACAGGGCTAAA
>JACSRQ010000132.1 GCA_014879675.1 Ignavibacteria bacterium | reverse complement strand
ATGCCGGCCAGATGGACGCCTGTTTTGTGGATGACGAACAGGTCATCGCGCAAGAGGGTGATTTTTATGGCGGGTGGATAACATCGGATATTGTTGGACCCTTTAAGGGTGGCGTTGGCACATGGGGTTGGTGATGTGGATATTATCCCAAGCATAACCCAATTTGGGAAATGCTTGGGATAATTGGATTAGGGCTGGCTATAGCTTGCAGAATTGGCAATCGCTGTCAGCAGGTCACGGACTGCTATGATAGAGGATTCGCTCCCCGAAAAATATAAATTAATCACCACACCTTCCGCGCCCATCATGTGATAACTCACATTCCAGATGTCATCATCGGCGTTAATCACGAAATAGGCTTGTGTGCCATTAGCGAGGGTGATGGTCTCTGGACCGACAACAGCGTTATAGGCGAGTGTGGAATAATTATCTAAAACAGGAATTTATATAAATCAAACAAAAATCCGTAAAATGTTCAGAAATATAGTAATAGCAGCAGCATTAGTTGGTTTCACAGCCGTATTCACTTCCTGCACCAAGGAAATACCTAAAGAGCTGCTCAACAACCAAAAACCTCAGAACCAGCAGCAACAGCAGCAGCAGCCTAATGATAAAAATGTTATGCCGGATGATTCTATTCACAAGAATCTTGGTAATAATAACAGCTCAAACGATACAAAAGGTGATACCAAGGCTGAAGAAATGATGAAAGCAGCGGATGACGCTGAGGCAAAGTTCCAGAAATCAAAATCTGATGCTGATAAAAAAGAGTACATTACAAAACAGATGGGTGCAGCTAATTACCTGATGTTCGAGGCTAATCTCTCCCCAAAAAAGAAATATAAACCTGCACTTCAGAGATACAATAAGGTACTGGAAATTGACCCTAAAAATTCTGAAGCGGCTGAAAACAAAAAACAGATCGAAGATATTTATCAATCAATGGGAATGCCAATTCCTAACTAACTGTAATGGATAGCTTATATAATTTCTTAAATACACATGCCTATTACGGACTTCTTGCGATTATTCTGATCATTTGGGCAGGAATATTTCTTTATGTTCAGAATATCCGTAAAAAAGTTACACAATTACAAAAGAACAGCAGCAGGGATTGACCTGTAAAAAAAATGATTCAATTTAATATCAATATAACATGGGTCCATATCTAATTTACGGCGGTTTCGCAGCAGCGTTACTGTCTTCCATACTATATTTTCTATCCAGCGGAAACGAAACAAAGTACGTTAAACAGGCCAGGCTTCTATTTCATGCCTCTGCCATACTGACCATTTCCTCGGCAGCATTTTTAATGTACCTCATAGTGAACCACCAGTTCCAATATACTTATGTGTGGAACTACAGCTCCAAGGATCTTCCGTGGAACCTGCTGATAGCGACATTTTATGCAGGGCAGGAAGGCAGCTTTCACCTTTGGGCATTACTGATGTCAATACTTGGTGTTTTCCTGCTGCCATATTTAGCCAACAGGGATAACAACCTGATTGACCCTTCAAGCAAAGATAAATACGAGCCGCTTGTAATGGGTGTATTTTCACTTGTATCGGCGTTCCTGCTATTCATCATGATAATCAAATCACCGTACATGTTTGTTTGGCAGTCTTTTCCGAATGACGTTCAAATGGGTTTTATGCCGGAAGACGGCAGAGGATTGAATCCCCTGCTCCAGAATTTCTGGATGACGATCCATCCTCCTATCCTGTTTTCGGGGTTCACTTCACTGGTAGTTCCGTTCAGCTTCGCAATTGCGGCGCTTATCAAAAACCGGTATGACCGCTGGATGAAGCTGGCGCTTCCATGGACGCTGTTTGGCGGAATGATATTAGGACTTGGAATTATGCTTGGCGGTTACTGGGCATATGGCGTTTTAGGATGGGGCGGCTACTGGGCATGGGATCCTGTTGAAAATTCATCTTTTGTTCCCTGGCTGCTTATTATTGGTGCCATACATACTATGGTTGCCGAAGAAAAAGTCGGCAAATACAAGAAAACAAGTTTATTGCTTTGTATCCTCGCGTTCGCGATGGTATTGTACTCAACATTTTTAACAAGAAGCGGAGTATTGGGTGACGCATCTGTTCATTCATTTGTTGACCCCGGCCAGGAAGTTTACCTGTTCCTTGTTGTGTTCCTTACACTTTTTGCAGGCGGCGGAATCGGGCTTATGCTCTACAGGTTCAAAAGCCTTAAGACAGAAAAATCTGAAGGCCAGGTTAACCTGCTTTCAAGGGAATCTGCTTTGTTTGTCGGAGCGATCACTATTTGCGCAACTGCTCTTGTTATTGCGGTTGGTACAAGCTGGCCGATCATTTCAAAAGGTACAGTTGAGCCTGATTTTTATAACAGGATGAACCTGCCTCTGGCAATCCTGATCTCTTCAATTAACGGAATCAGCATTCTGCTTCGCTGGAAACACTCAGACGAAAAATCCTTCTTTAAGAGCCTGTACCTGCCTCTTGGTTTTACTGCAGCGGTTACAGTAGTATTAGTAATAGTAGGCGTACGCGACTTATTAATAGCACTGCTTGCGGCATCATCTTTCTTCGCAGTGTTTATCAATGCTGAAATAGCATATACTATATTCAGAAAAAATAAAGCAAAGGCCGGCGCTTATATTGCGCATATGGGGCTGATGCTTCTGTTTCTCGGTATTATAGGATCGGCAAGATACTCGCAGGAAGAAAATGTTGCTCTTCCGCTTGATGAGACCAAAGATGCGCTTGGCTACAAATTGACTTACAAGGGCGCAACATCCATTCCGGGTGATGAAGAGAAATATCATTTCAATGTGATTGTACAGAAAGATGATAAAGCATTCCTGCTTCAGCCGGTAATGTATTACAGCGAATATTCAGAGGGTATTATGAAAAACCCTGATATAGCAAACCTGGTTACAAAAGATCTGTACCTCTCGCCAATGGCGCTTGAAGAACCCGGCCAGTTCACTCCGGATGATATCCACACCTTCAAAAAAGGTGAAGAAAAGGATATTAACGGAATGAAAGTTAAATTTGTTGATTTCGACAGGAGCAAATTTAACCGTGATGAAATGACTTCTGGTAAAACAAACGTAATGGGCGCAGAGCTTGAAGTAACTGTTAACGGAAAAACCGAGAAGGTTATTGCTGAACAGGAGATCACAGAAAACGGATCAAGTCCGATACCGGTGAAGCTTGCCGGAGATGACAAATTCACATTCTACCTGGTGAAGCTGGCTGTTGCGGGTGAATCAGGTGTAGATATTGCTGTAATGAATGATGACCAGTTAAAAGAAACAGGACCTGAAACACTTGTTCTGACTGCGAGCATCAAACCATTCATAAACCTTGTGTGGGGCGGAACAATGGTTATGGTTCTTGGTTTTTATTTCGCGCTTATGGCACGATTCAAAAGATTGAAATCAGAAAACCGCAAACAGGAGATCGTGAACAAGAACGGCAATAACGGATCAAACGGTCACTCCCATAAAAGCGCTCACCAAAATAAGAAACACGAGCACATAGAAGATTAAGTTTCAATAAAGAATAATGTAAAAAGGAGCCTCTCGGCTCCTTTTTTTTATGTTCACTATTCCGGCAATCCTTAGATCAACTAAAATTCAATATAACCCATTGAATGATAGATCACACTTTCACAAGTTTTCTAATTTCTTTAACGAATGAGGGGAATTCAGAATAAGCGTAATTCCCGCTGAAGCATGGAATCAGGTTTCGCTCCAGATAATTGTCTTCCGGCTTCACTATGATAGATTGGGCATAATAGTTTATAGCCGCCTTTTGCTGCTGAATATCTGAATTCAGCAGCACATTCATAACACATTCTTCTGAAACAAAAACCGGCAGATGTTTATCAGGATCAAGCTTATCAAGGTCCTCCTTTAACAGCGGCTTCCAGAGTTCGGCAAAAAATGGCCACAGCTTATTTTTTGAAGCTTCAACGGTCATGTAGTTCCTTACTACATTTTGCGCATAAATATTATCCTTACTTAATCCCGCGAGAGTTAGATTTCCTCTGATTCTGTTGAAAGCGGCTGAACCGCTCCCCATGATATTAAACACATGGGTAGAAACCCTTGTGTTCCCGCTGCTATCGAAATTGCTGGGGTCAGCGCCAAGCACTATCGCTTTAACTTTCTTGCTCTTAACCGAATACTCGTGCGGTATGCCTTTGGGAAGGTAATATTTCTTCAACTTGTCGTTTGCAAGTATCAGCTGGCACATGAAGATCTCCATTATTTTTCTCAGGAATCTCTCCTCTTTGTTTTCGGTAAGGTTGGGAACGGGAATAGATTCATTTATGACATTAAATCCTTCCTTCTTAAGCTTTTCAAAAAGCAGCTTAAACATAGAAGTTTTTACGAGTATGATGGGGGTCTTTTCGTTATCTGCTGAGATGCTCTTCAGATCTTCAACCAGGCTGCTGAAGTTCTTGAGTATAATGTCATCACGAACACCCTGATTTGTGATTGTATTTACAGGTTCATAAACTGAATCAACTACGAAATAGCCGTATTCCTGAAATTTCTTGAGACCCTTTAACTTCACCTGTTCATTAAGGAAGTTATATTTGAAATCGATAAGCTTCATCAATGGTTTGAACAGCAAATCTTTTTTAACATCTTTAAAATCATAAAAGTAAGCGCCCTCTGCCTGCGGTGATTCATATAAAATAATGAAATTTATTTTTTCGGGCTTAAACTGATTGCGTAGAGCGATGTACTCTTCAGGGGTTTTCTTCATCTTGGATTTTATACTGTATATTTCAAAAATACAAAATAAATCTCACTTATAAATACCAGTAAATTGTGTACCAAAAACATCCTCTTTTTTTCATGACATTTATCTTCGGTGTTTTGATTCTGTATCGCAATTTACAATTTGTTACACCCGAGTTAAACCAAATCAGATATATATTGTCTAATTTTGTATAAGGAAATAATCCTAAAACCAAACATCCGGCTATGAAGAACAAGATAATTATCTTCGTGGCTCTTTTGGCACTCACATCCATAATAGCAGCATCGTTACCGGGCAGCAGTAACAATTGCAGTTTCGTACAGTTAAAAGCTTCAGGCGTGATAACACCTGAAGAAGAGCAGGCGCTTATTTACATGCGTGAAGAAGAAAAACTTGCTCACGATGTTTACGCCTTTTTGAATAATAAATACGACCATAAAGTATTCCGGAACATCTCAAATGCAGAAACACGCCATGGCGGGTTTGTTAAAGAGCTTCTGGACAGGTATTCAGTTGCCGATCCTTCAGACGGAAAAAAAGAAGGTGAATTTGTTAACAGCGACCTCTCAGATGTTTACACCAGGTTAACCGAAAAAGGCAGCATCTCTCTTAACGAAGCGCTGAAATGCGGCGCCGAGATAGAAGAACTGGATATTTCGGACCTGAATAAACGAATTGATCTCTCAACCTCACCCGATGTGAAACAAACATTTATGAACCTGAGAGATGGTTCTTACAGGCACCTTCAGGCATTCATGAGGAATCTAAAAGCAAACGGTGAAACTTATACGCCGGTTCACTTAACTCAGGCGCAATTCGATGAGATCCTTGCAAGCGATATCACAAAAGGTTACAGATGCGGCGATTGCCCACAAGGCAAGAATAAAAACAGCCAGGGAAACGGCAATTGCGACGGTACCGGACCAAAGAATAAAAACAGTCAGGGAAATGGCAACTGTGACGGAACCGGACCAAAAGGCAACAACAGGAAGTAATTAGTTTAACTTAGAAAGATCGTATATAATACAAAAGACCGGTTCATTGCCGGTCTTTTTGTGTACTATATCGAACTACTCTTAAATTTTTATTGGCAGATTGTTTAGTTCAGTTTGTAAAGAACGTGTGCAGAAATAGTTAAACGAATACCTGCATCAGCCATTTTTAAATTTTCTGAATGCAAATACATGCTGTTTGAAGTAATTGGAGGGAAAATTCCTTTCTCCCAATCCGTATTTTATAGATTTTAGATCTTTCGGCAAATAAGCTGTTCTGAAAACCCAGTCCCAAATGGCAATCTTAGTTGCGAAGTTCCTGTTGTGCGCCGCCTTATTATCGTTGCTGTGATGCCAGCGATGCATTTCGGGTCCGTTTATAAAATACTGTAATACACCCGTTCTCACATCTATGTTAGAGTGGATATACATTCCCCAGATAGCACTGATAGTGCCTTTCAATACGGCAGTTTCAGGCGAGGCTCCCAGCAGCACTATCGGAGCAAATTCAACGGTCTGGTTTATGAGTATTTCTAAGGAGTGAGATCTTGCCCCGGATAGCCAGTCAACATCTTTTGTTGAATGGTGGGCTTCATGGATACGCCATAAATATTTATTCCGGTGCTGCAGCCTGTGGAACCAGTAAACATAAATATCATGCGTGATAACAAAAAAGATCACCTGCATCCAGATAGGCCAACCGGCAAGCAGCCTGTACTTTGATAACCCGGAAAATGAATCGAGGTACTCAATAAAATATGAGATCAGGATACCCAGCAAGAAGCTTTGAACAAAAGTATAGAGCACAAAATCATTAAAAAAGCCTTCCCTGAAAAACTTTTGGCCTTTATTGTAAGGAAATGCTCTTTCAAGCATAACTAATACAAAAGCAATAAATACAATAACTGCGAAATTCAATATCCTGAAACTTTCAATACTCATTATGCCGCTTTTTCTACTCCTTTATTTTGAACTTTTCTAAGCTTTCTGAGAGAACTGAGCTCACTATCATAGACTTTTTTAATACCATCACCCATTGCCCTTTCAATATCACGTATATCATTTACAAGCTTGTACAAGCCCATGATCTCAACTGAAGCTGACTGGTCGGTTCCCCACATTGAGCGATCAAGTGTTATATGCCTTTCAACAAATGATGCACCCATCGCAACGGCTGCCCATGTTGTCGAAAGTCCGACTTCGTGCCCCGAATACCCAATCGGAACATTGGGGAATGTTTCTTTCAGGGTATGGATCATTTTTAGATTCAGCTCCGAGGGTTTACACGGATATGTTGATGTTGAGTGTGCAATAAGCAGGTTACCCTCGCCAAGACATTTAACAGCAGCCTCAATTTCATCGAAAGTAGACATTCCTGTTGAGATCATAACCGGTTTGCCTGTAGCTTTTAACTTTTCAAGCAGTTCCATATCAGTTATTGAAGCTGAAGCGACTTTGTAAACCGGTGGATCGAACTGCTCAATGAAATCAATAGAAGGAATATCCCAGCAGGATGCAAACCAATCAATGCCTTTCTGTCGGGCATATTGGTCTATTTCGAAATACTGTTTCATTGTGAATTCTGTTTTCCTCTTGTAGTCAATATACGTCATTCTGCCCCAGGGTGTTTCCCTTTCAACCAGCCATTGATCGTGGGGTACACAAAGTTCCGGTGTACGCTTCTGGAATTTCACTGAATCTGCCCCCGCAAAAACAGCGCCGGCAATCATTTTTTTTGCAATATCCATACTGCCTTTGTGGTTAATACCAATTTCAGCAATAATGTAAACGGGATGACCTTCACCCACTAGTTTTTCACCAATTTTAACTGACGGTTTTTCCATATTTTTTTGTTTTATTTACTTTCAAGTTTAGAGTCAGGAGATTCCTGATTGTTTGTCCGCGAAAAGATAACAAGTTCGGCAAAATCCCTGAATGCCCCGTTACCTCCGCGGCTTTCTGTGATGAAATCGGTTATTTGTTTGATCTGTATGACAGCATCAGCAGGACAAGCAGATAAGCCCGCCATTCTGAGTACTTCAATATCATTAGTGTCATCACCAATATATGCTATTGATCCATAGTCAAGGTTTTTCTTCGCTGAAATGAATTCCAGCACTTCACTTTTATTTTTGACACCCATATACAGCTCTGTGATGCCGAGCTTTTCGGCGCGTGTTCTAACCGATCCTGAAACTTCACCGGTAATAATTCCTGTTTCAACTCCAGATAAAACACGCAGCCTTTCAACACCCATCCCGTCACGGATAGAAAACCTTTTAAGCTCTTCTCCTCTTTCGGAATAATATACACCGGTATCGGTAAGTACCCCATCGCTATCGGTAAGCAGCAGCTTAATCCTGGATGCCTTTTCAATCAACTCAGGCTTGAGGTTCTTGAAATTCAGCATATTGTCCAGCCTCCATCAACAATTAAATTTGCTCCTGTCATATATCTTGAAGCGTCACTTGCAAGAAATACGATTGCGCCTTTATAGTCCCCGGGATCTGCCATTTTGCCAAGCGGTGTTCTCTGCGAATAATTTGAGATGAAGTACTCTTCCTGACCGTTTTCTACTCCGCCGGGTGAAAGCGTATTAACTCTGATACCCTCTTTCCCCCAGTAAGATGCCAGGTATTTTGTGAAAGCGATGATCCCGCCTTTTGACGTAGAGTAAACTGGTGATTTAAAAAATGGCTGCGAGCCGTCCGGGCGTTTGTACAGATTCTGGTCAGGGGCTACTGTTCCGTAAGTAGAAGCTATATTGATTATACTTCCCGATCTGTTATCCAGCATTATTTTACCTAAGACTTGTGAACACAAAAATACTCCAGTCAGGTTGACCCTGATTGATTTCTCCCACATCTCGACCGGGTAGTTTTCGAATTTTGAGTTTTCAAATGCCGAATTCTTATTTTCGAACATGTCGTTAATGGCTGCATTATTAACCAGGATATCAAGCTTCCCAAATTTCTGCAGGATGAAGCTCCGCAGATTCTTGATGCTGTTCATAACGGTAACATCAAGCTGAAATCCATAAGCCGGGCCGGGAAGCATTCTTGCAAACTCATCACTTTTCTCTCTTTCAAGATCGCATACTATTACCGCGGCACCGGCCTCAGATAGAGCTATGCAATGCTGCTTTCCAAGCAATCCAAGTGCACCGGTAACAACTGCAACTTTGCCCGCAAGTGAATACAGATTTCCTACTGTTGGAGCGTCCTGTTCCATACTATTCATAATATTACAATTATCAGAAAAAGGAATATCATTGCCAGCAGGTAAACCGAAAACTGCAGGCTGTATGATTTAACGATTTTCTGCTCGCTCATGCTGCTGCACCCGTTTTTGGTTTTGTATTAAAATTCCCTGTCTTCCTGAAAACAGGTTCAACCACTTCACCTCTTAGCAAAGTTTTAACATTATTATCTTCAACTGCATCATTCAGAATTATAAGCGCTTCCCTGTATGCTTCCAGTATATGATCGATATCACGATCTGAATGAGTGTAACACATATTGTGAAACCCTGACCAGATAATTCCTCTTTTTATAAGTTCCTGCTGAACAAGCGATTTCATTTCAAGCGGATCGCCGGCAGATTTATCAAATGTAACCATCGACCTGACATTGGGACCAATGCACTTTGAGTAATCAATTCCCAGCTCTTTGACAATCCCGTTGTAACCCGCCTTCAATCTTTCGCCCAATGAAGAAAGCCATGTGCTGACATCCTTCTGGATCATAGTTTCGATCGTTGCTTTTGCAGCGGCAAGTGAAAGAGCTTCACCGCCAAAAGTAGTGAAGAAAAATACATCCTTTTCCAGCAGCTGCATTATCTCTCTTTTCCCTGTAAGTGCCGAGAGCGGCATACCGTTTGCAATCGCTTTTGAAAAGCAGGCAAGGTCAGCATCCACACCATAATATTCCTGTGCACCGCCTAAGTGCAGCCTGAAACCTGTCCACATTTCATCAAATATCAGCAATGTGCCCGTGCGATCGCAAAGCTTTCTTAACTTCATCAGAAAATTGTCACGCGGTTCTTCAAATACTACCGGCTCAAGTATTATACATGCCGTATTTTCATCAATTGAATCCTCAACTGACTCAATATCATTGTAATCAAAAGTATATACCTGTTCATTTACAGATTTCGGAATACCGGCATTCCTATCGGTAACTGATATATACCAGTCATGCCAGCCGTGGTAACCGCAGCAAAGGACTTTTTCCCTGCCGGTGTATGCGCGGGCTAATCTTATTGCGGCGCTGGTAACATCACAGCCGGTCTTGCTGAATTTTACCATATCTGCATTTGGCACAATATTATTTATCAGTCCGGCAACTTCAGCTTCAAGCGGGTGCATCATTGAAAATGTTATACCATTGCCAAGCTGCTCAACAATGGCTTTATCAACTGTATCATAACAGTATCCAAGCGAGAGCGGGCCAATACCCATATTCAGATCGATATACTCATTGCCATCCACAGCCCAAACATGTGAACCCTTGCCCGTAAACAAGAATTTAGGAGCAACTCCTTTAACATACTGCCCAGGCCCTTTTGTGAGAGTCTGCGTACATGAAGGAACAAGGTTGATCATTTTTTTATAGATCAAGTCTGAGATCTCAATTGAAGGAAACTGCCTGTTAAAACTAACTGTATTTGCCATATTTTATATTAAGCTTCTAACGCTTAAGATTTCCGAATTTTTTTCAAGGTAACTTTGGTGTATCCTTTCGGCAATTGCCGTTCCGGTGAAGTTTTCGAATTTCAGCACATCGTCAAGCAGGGCGGGTTTGAACCATTTGTTTTCCATAGCTATTGGAAGCACGCTATTCATAATATTATGTTTCAGGAACACTTCTCCCACTATTGAGTAAAGCCCGCCTGTAAGGAAATGGTCTTCCAGGGTAACGATCATTGAAGTTTGGTGTGCAGCATTTATAATAGCCTCTTCATCAACAGGTTTAAGAGTACGCATATTAAGCAGCCTTACACTTATTCCTTTTGTTTCAAGCATTATCATTGCTTCGTAAGCCTGCCTCAGCAACATTCCGTATGTAATTATAGTAATATCTTCACCATCATTTATCATTTCCGCTTTGCCCATTTCGAAAGTGCCGCTGTGCAACATTGCGGGTTTCAGGTTATTATACCTTATGTAGCAAGGCTCACTGCTTAGCAATACAGTTTCCAGGCCGATCAGCATATCCTCTTCATCAGCAGGCGCAAACACATTCACGTTCGGGATACCCCTCATAATAGAGATATCTTCCAGCGCCTGGTGCGTTGGCCCGTTAGCTTCAGATAAAAATCCCGCTACGCCGCCAACCATTTTTACCGGAAGCGCAGGCAAGCCGACATCTGTCCTTATAAACTCAAATGCTCTCATTGTAAGAAAAGCAGCTAACGCATGTGTTACCGGAATCCTGCCGCGCAGCGCAAGGCCGGCAGCGATACCTGTCATAGTTTGCTCAGTTATACCGGTATCAATGAATCTGTTTCCCAGCTTGAGAGGAAGATTCCTGATCGCTGCCCTGTTTTCTGCAGTCAGGACTACGAGTCTTTCATCTCTCAGGGCAATATCATACAAAAAGTTTTCGTAGCTCATTTATCTCACAATTAAAGTTTCAGATTCAATTTCAGTTACTTTTCCGCCTGAAAGCTCATCCAGCAGACTTGTTACTTCAGCGGCGGTAAAATTGCAAAACCAGCGATCAGCACGTTCCTGGATACTTGGCAATCCTTTACCTCTCACAGTTTTTGCAATAACTACGCTTGGCTTAAGATTAGCAAATGGTACAATTTCAAATACCCGGTTCAGATCATGGAAATCATGGCCATCTGCTGTGTAAACGTTCATACCGAATGCGCGGAATTTTTCATCAAGCGGTTCAAGGGGTATCAGGCTTTCTGTTCTTACATTCGCCTGAAATTCATTTCTATCGATTATTATCACCATGTTATCAAGCCTGTATGCTGAAATAACCAGCAGCGCTTCCCATACCGAGCCTTCGTTAAGCTCGCCATCGCCCAGCATAACAAATATCTTGTTTCTGCTTTTCCTCATTTTACAGTCAATAGCAACACCCGCTGCAACAGAAAGCACATGGCCAAGTGAACCCGAGTGGAATTCAACTCCGGGTATGTTCCGGTTCGGATGCCAGTAAATATCATCTTCTACTTTCAGATGATTAGAAAGCCGCTCAGAATCCATCAGACCTGATTCAGCAAATGCGCCATACAGGGCGGGCACATCATGCCCCTTTGAAAGAAACAGGTAATTCCTCTCAGGATCATTCAGATTTTCCGGGGTAATGTTCATGACTTCACTATAGAGGTAAACCAGGATATCTGCACATGATAGCGATGCCCCTGTGAAGCATCCCCCGCCTGTTGACATCCTGATAATATGTTCTCGTACTTTAAGAGACCTTGCAAAAAGCAAGGCTGTCTTTTCCTGTGTTAATTCCATTAATGGTTCCGTTATTATTTCTTTGGATCAGTTTGAATGCCTTAGGGTCATTTGCAAATTTGGAATACCATGAAATTCCCCTGAGATGCGCATTAATTTCCCATATCGGGCGCCTTAGATACAGTAGGTCGAGGATATCATCAAGAGTAAAACATGGATCTGCATAATATAAATTTTCGAATACTTCTCTTATGAACTCATAATCTTCACGGTAATCCAGAACAAATCTGTGTGAAAGCGAGTAGTCCAGCCCTCTATCCCATGTAACATTTCCAATGCGGAATTGCCCCGGGTTGCTCCAAATGTAAGGCGTCGTGTGCTCTCTTTCGTACTCCTCTTTTGCGAACTTGTTGGTAAGGTACAATGCATTGAACGAGAATACTTCTACATCATTGCCATCCGGATACGTTGGCGGATGAAGGTTGCTCACATAATCGTAATTCAGTCTGTTCTTAACAAAGTGATCGATAGTCTTATCGATTATTGCCGGGTCAATAAGCGGGCAATCTGAAGGAATTTTAACAACAACATCCGCTGAGTATTTCACCGCGGCAAGAAAATGTCTTTGAACAAGGTCCCCGGTGCTGCCCCTGAAACAATCAACTTCGATCCTCCTGCACAATTGTTCAATTACATCGTCATTTCTTTCATTTG
Source organism: Ignavibacteria bacterium (assembly GCA_014879675.1). Taxonomy (GTDB): domain Bacteria; phylum Bacteroidota; class Ignavibacteria; order Tepidaquicellales; family OLB5; genus OLB5. The sequence continues at coordinate 18,733 of JACSRQ010000132.1, read as the reverse complement.
TTGTAGCAACAACAATTCTGCCTTTGAGATGTGCCCTATTCACCCGTTCGAGCATATGCTCGAGCATAGTTTTGCCGGCGGCTTCCAGCAGTACTTTACCGGGCAGCCTGCCTGAACCGGTCCTTGCCTGTATTACTGTAACTATATTTAATAGCCTGTTTTTCATATATGTAAAATTACGCGGCATCCCCTGTTACACTTGCCTGATACTCCTCTTCATAGGTCTTGTAGCCGGATGCAAAAGAAGAATCATACACAGAACGAAACGACTTCTCTTCAAGCACAGAAATGCACATATCGGCTATCCTGCTTCCGGAAGTGCCGCCATTTTGAATGGGCATCATTTTCCTGAGCTTTTCAACGGGAAAATCTGAATACACTTCTTTCCCGAGAGCCATTCCCACATAAACCACCGATGAGAACTTGGTTATCAGAACATCAGAATTTGCAATCATGTGATTGGTATTTCCGGCAGTATATATCATTGCTTCCGGGGCATATTTATTTATCTCCTTTTCAGCTCTGCGGAAATTTTCGTTAGGGTGAAGCTTGAAAATGAGTTGTCTTCCATCAGCTATATCCAGCGCATTATAGATGGTTCTTTTCCTATTTTCGTATTTGAAAGTTTCCCTGGCATCGCTGGTAGCAGCAAGCACATACCTGCTGAATGGGAAATCATTGTTCAGATAGGTATCAACATTATCGAAATTAGGAATACCTGTAACACACAATTTGCGTGGGTCAACTCCGTGGCTGATGAAGTGCTCGGCATAACCTTGCGAAGCCACACAAAACAGCTTATAAGCATGCGAAAGCCCAGCCGTTGATGTACTTGCAAGATATCTAGGCAAACCCAAATACCTGGAAGCATAATAGAAGATATTGACCGGATCGGTCATGCCTTCCTGCACAAGTACGATCTTTTTTCCCCTGATGTTTTTCTGTATTACAAGGTCTGAAGAAGTTATTACAAGGTCATAATAGTTAGCATTGCCTTCAAAATCTATTTTAAGCCCATGATTTGAGCAATATTCAATAGCTCTATTCTGATGATGCCTTCCTATTACGGTAAAATTCAGAAGGTTAGCTTTGTAAAGAGCCTTGAGAAAGCCATCACAGTAATAAGGAGTATAATAACAATCAAAATCATTAAGATGCTTTCCAACCTCATGCATCATTGTTGTTTGATTGTTAGAACCGCATATTAACAAAACTTTCTTCTTTTCTTTCAATGTGTATTGTTTTTACAAAAAAACACATTTTTGATGAAAGCAATGTTATGATCTTCTTAAAAAGATATTTTTCTTTGATGCGGAGAGCATTAAGAGTAATAGATCGGGGTTAAGAAAGAAAAGAAAGTGTTAGAAGTTTAAATATAAACAAAACAGGATGACCCCTGTGGAAAGGATCACCCCGTTTTCAAAGTGTGATTCTGAGTTTGATCATGCATTCGCCTGGTACGGTCTCTAAACTATACCTGCCGCGTATGCAAATTCTGTTTCAATTAGCCCAGCCTTAGTATCCGGCCGCGTTTTTAAAGATTAATAATTAACCTCGCCGTTTACGTGCAGTTCTTTATCTATGATAGAACCGTTCGGACTCATCACAGTGCTGTGACAGATATAACAGTTCGTCTCATTCATAAATGCAAAATGAGGAGCTGTGAATACCCCGTTCACCTGCGGAGTCGGGTTACCTGAATTCGGGTCACCATGACAAGTACCGCAAGAAACGCTTCCTGAATTTGTCCAAATGCCAACTGCATCTACATTGCCTTCTTTGAAAGTACCATGGCAATAAACGCTTGAGCATGTCGCTGTATTTCTATCCCAGGTTGGATTTGGCCTTATAGGTCCGCCTAGTGTATCATAAGCCCTGGTGCCAAAAACGATCTCAGCAATTCCGTCAGGATCCGGGCCAATGTGATTAGGATCATCAAAGCCGTTTATATCCCTGTGGCAATCTTCACAGCTCAGTGCTGCACCATAAGTTGAATACCTGTGGCTCATGTGAACACCTACACCAAGAGAAGTGGTTAAAGTATCACCATTGAGCGACTGGGGCGGATTAGAATGCTGGCTGTTACCATGACACGTTCTGCAGTTTTCCGGTCCGTTGCTGTTTGAGTGGCATCCAAGGCAGCTTGAGCCGGATGTGCCGCCGGAGTAATCTCCGCCGTGACAGGTTTTACATTGGGATAGATCCCATTTATTCATCGAAATATACTTACCATGGAAGTTCTCCGAAGCGGGATTGCTCCATCCAACTGCATGGCTCCTGATCTCCGGAGCTAATGCCACGCTGTTATCAAGCTCACTGCATCCCTGGTAAACAAGGATCGTGGCAAGAAGCGCGACAAAAGACCCGTAAAACAATATTAACTTTTTCATTTCATGTGAAATTTTATTTTTAGTTTCCCGTAATTATCTCATCCCTGGCTTGCTTCTATCTTCACCATGGCAGTAGCCGCAAAATCCTCTGCCGGGTTCACCATTGGGCTTTGCATTTGCATCGGTATGACAGCTGTAACAGTTCGCACCTTCGGTATCATGCCATATACCCTTATCATCTCTCATGAATCCTGATTCATGGGTCTTAGGATTTGTACCCTTCACGCCGTCGTTATCAAAATGACATTTAACGCATGCAGGATCTCTTCCTTCAACATCATGACATGAAGCGCACGACTCAATATCTTTTCTTGCAAGGTCAGAATGCAATCCGCCGCCTGTATTAACTCCAAATGTTGTAAATCCTGCAACCTGGTGGCTCGTTGGAGTTAAGCCCGTAACCAGATCGCCTCCGTTTTGATGGCAATCGGCGCAGAAATTTGATGTTTCGTGGCAGGTTTTGCATTCAAAGCTCTTTTGATTCGCATCGAGTCCGTGTGTGAACTTATAGTTCAATGTATGAGCAGTAGTAAGCTTCTGCAGTGCTGTCCTATCGGTTCTCACCCCTGTTTCCTTGGTATAATACGGAGCATAAAAGCCCTGCTTTGTATTATTGCCATTAAAGCTGACCGGTGAATGGCATGCCTGGCAGAAATTATCACTGTGGCACATCATACAGTTGTTTTTTCCGCTTGTCATATCCGAAACCTTGTGTTCGTTGAGGAAATTAGGGCTGCGGTGATCCTGCGGAGTGAGATTAGTGAGGTTGCTGTGACAGCCTTCACAATTATTGGAAGCCTTCTGTGTATTGTGGCAGCTATAACAGTTTTCCATTTTAGGGAAACCTGATGCACTTTCCTTTGAGTACTTAACATTGTCAAGTCCGGTATGGCAATCAACACACTGTTTCTTTTCTGAATCAATATGCTGCTTATGTGAAAAAATTATTTCAGTTTTTGAAGTCTTCAGCTTCTTATAAACTCCGTCATAATGGCAGAGGTTACATGTTTTCTGATCGTTTACATCGTGGCATCCGGTACAGTTGGCTTTTTTCGGATTTAGATTATCTTTTGAAGAAACCGAGCTCACTGCGCCCGCATGGCAATCTTCACATTTCACGCCCGCATCTTTTACATGAAGCTTATGATCGAATTTAATGATCTTGCTGTTATCGTATCTTACGGCTTCGTTCTTTGAATCCGAAAAGACCTTAGATACTGTATTCCTGTTCAGGCTGTTAGTATCTTTAACAAGATAAGCCGTTGTGCTCAGGAAAATAAATATGCCGGCAAGAAGAAATATATATAGTTTGGTTATTTTCATTTCACTTTTCCTTTATAATTTCCTGAAAAGCCAGTAGCTGAATCCTACAAGGCATCTTGCGTCAGATTTATAGATCCTGTTAATTAAGAACTGTCCCTGCACATCAACAGAAAACTGCGGCATCGGTCTGAAAGTAACACCAAGCTGTCCGCTCAGAGCATTTACCTTATCAACTTCATAATCACCAAGCTTGTAGTTTGAATAATTAACCGAAGCTGAGGCAGACACTTTATCTTTATATACATCTTTCTGGAAATATGCTGATACACCATCTGACTCACCGGCGTAGCCCATATAGCGGGTAAAGTTCAGGCCGTAATTAGGATGAGAAAAGCCTGCCTGTATCTTCACAGAGTTATTTTTTGTGCTCGAAGTTGTGCCCGGGTCCTTTTCATATAAAACTAATCCTGCCCTGCCGTATATGTTTATTCCGTTCTTCAGCGTGTAATCCAGCCCGCCTGATATTTCCTGGTTCTTCCTGTAGTTGAATACACCGAAAATACTGTTGTAGCTGAAATGCGGTTCGCGGTAAACATATTCAGCAAATCCCCGGAGTTCAGGGTTTATCTGCACTCTAACATTAGCCTCGGCGCGGTAAAGTTTTTTCTGCCCAATATCAAAATAAGCCTTGGCAAAGAAATTGTGCTTTGATAAATAGGTATAGTTAACATCCAGTCCGGCAAGCTGTTCAGCGGGACCGTCAAATGTGATAGTTCTTTCAACCAAATTATAAACGCTATCGGCACGGAAAGTTGTATAAGATTCCGGCGTACGCATTTTGTTTGAATAGCTGAGAGATGCCATCAGGTCTTTGACGCCATAATAGCTGAACATTGCCCCGAAATGATAATTCTTCTTAACCTCTGGGTACTTGTTGAATTCATAATTATACGGAGCGAGGGCCCCTCCGTATAAGCTGAACTGGTATTGCTTGTTTTTACCGGCTTTCACTTTCAGGTTCAATCCATCGAGTGTACCCCGGCCTGTTCCGGCAAATATGTTTTGTCTTCCCAGCTTAACATCAAGCACTCCAAACAGGTTTGACCCTTTAACATACAGGTTATAAAACCTGTATGCAAAGCCCCTGCCCACTTTGTTAATAACATCTTCTTCAGTTTGTGCAAGTGTATTGAAGCTCCACTGGCCGCTGTTGAACTCAAGAAGATAATTCTGGTATCCTCTTAAGTGAGTAGTTTTAGCGCTCGATTCGTTGGAAAGACTGTCAATTCTTTGCCAGCCGTAAAAATAGTTGTTAAACCTTAAATTTACTGTTTGAGCATTAAGCCCGTATGAAACCAGCATTGCTGCAAGCAGTAATAACAGTTTAGGTTTCATTTCCTTATAGTTTAGTGAATCGTTCTACATCAAATTTTCTGCCTTACGGTTTTTTGTGCTGTATCTTTGCCCACATTTCATCGTAATTAAAGCTCTTGAATGTCGGACTTTCTGAATTATGGCATCCTGTGCAGAATGCGGCTTTATCATCATGAATGATGAGGCCGTTCTCTTTAGCTTTTTCTTTATCTTTCATAATTGAAAGCTTTTTGTATTCAGAACCGGCACCGTGGCAAGTTTCGCACTGTACGCCGTCTTCTTTGCTGAATGTTGATTCAAATTCTGAAGGATCCATATCTTTACCCAGCACATGGCATTTTAAACATGCCGGTGTTTCAGCTGCGGGTGTTGTGAAGCCTTTATCTTTGGCGATCTTATCAGCTTCAGCAGTCTGAAGTGTTTTGAACGCCTGCGAGTGTTTACTGTTCTGCCAGATATCGAGCTGTTTGCCCTGTCCATCTGTTTTATGGCAAGCGCCTACACATGTTTGTGCGCCTACATATTTTCCGGTTGCGGCCTTATGAGCATAGCTTTCAAAGCTAAAGCTATAGGCTGCAAATGCAACAACTACCAGCAACAGAATTGAGATTTTGGTTTTCATTTTTTTTACCTCTTATTAATATGAATATGATTGGTTTATTTATTTTATTTTACAAAATTCTTTAACTTCTTCTTCTTTTCGTTTAATACTGTTGTGATCAGATCGTAATTATGAACGTATATACTCGGGTGTGAACTTATCTGGTTCAGTATTTTTTTCGCATCTTCAACTTCAGCCTTATCTTCATTGCTAAGCTCCATTGATTTAGATTTCTGTATCAACTCACTCAGCTCCCCGGAAATTTTCTTAACATCCGTCTTCCACTCGCCCATTTGATCTTCATACCCTGCTTCATGACACTTCAAACAGATCATTTTATCGGGCTTCACTACTTTATCAGCCGCCAAATGACAATCTCCGCAGCCCGCGCCTGCAGTCTTCATAAAATCGGGCTGATTCTTTCCAAATACATTCCCGTTATAGACCTGTTCCTGGAACTTATGACACTTTGCACAGCTTTCATTAGTTTTGCTTGACGAATGATGACAGCTATTGCAGCTTTGTTTGGTTACTGTAAGCACGCCATGCTTTTGTTCGTTGGAATGGCACTTATTGCATGATATTTTATTATCAACTATGTGCTTGTTATGTGAGAAATTCATATCGAATTTCTTAACATTTATTTCCTGTATTCCCGAGTGGCAGCTGTAACATTCATTCGGAATAAACTCCGAAGCGGAATTGAATTCCGGCAGCGAGTTTGCCGCGCCAATAGTTGAAAGCGCGTTTTTCATCAGCCCGTATGCGCCTATTAAAAGCTTATCAGCGAACTGAATGTTATGTACACTCTTCCCTACTTCTACTATACGGATGTTATGCTCTGCCTGCTTAAGCAGTTCTTCTGCCTGCGGCTTTTTATCACTTGTGCTTTTTGCAATAATCGGAATTACAGTTTTATAAATAGAGTTAATAGTTGCAACCCTTTTTGTTGTACCTGCTTTCCATTGCTCTACCAGATTATCATATCCTTTACCGTGGCATTTATCACAGGCTTTGCCGCCCGATTTCGAAGTGCTGATATCCATTCTGTCCATTTCATGGAATACATGACAGCCTCTGCAGTTTATTCCATTCATGAACATTGCGCTGGGAGATTTCTCTACATTAAATCCGTTCTCGCCTGTGTACAAACTGACCATTTGTGTGTGAGCGTTAGTGTGGCATGACTGGCAATCCGGCGGAGCAGTCGGATCCATTTTCTGCACCTTGTGCTCTATCTGGCTGTGGCATGTAAAACACTTCATACTGTGTTTTTTGATATGCGTTTCATGCATCAGCTTAGTATCGTTGAACTTTTCAAGCCTTTCGGTTTCAAAATGGCACTGGAAGCATCTTTCCTTACCTACATTGCCATTGCCGGCAACGGTATTTGAATGACAATCCAGACAGTTAAACTTGTTCTCAACCACATTTGTATGATCATACCTGAAGCTTGCCATCTGCTCTTTGGTCTTATTTTCCCAGCTATGACAGGTTTTACAATCCGCCATTTTATCAAACTTGTGTTCGGGGTCGTCAGACTTTTTGAAGTGACATGTAAAACATGTTGCCTCAGTTACCTCAATATGAGATCCCTGTACCACCTGAGAGTGGCAGCTTGTACATTTGAGCGTCTTGCCTCTTCGCTGTTCCTGCAGGTGATTCTTATGACTGAACATCACTCCCTTGAAATTGTACGTGGAGTCTTTTATGCTTTGCATTACATGACATCCTGCTCGGTCGCATGTGTTATCAGGAATTTCTGCCCAGGGTTTGCGCTTTTTGTATGATTGCGAAACGTAACTTACTATCTGTACCAATCCGTTGAGCTTTCCGCGGATAGTCCCAGAAATGCCGGGTTCAAAATGGCATTCAACACAATCTACTTTATTATGAGCGCTTGTCCGCCAGCTTTGGTAGAATGTTTCCATATAGTGGCAAGTTGGACAAAACGCCGGCCTGGAAGTGTACTCGGCAGAACCTGCAAGCAGCAGCAGGAACAAACCTAAATAAATGCCGGTGAAAAGTATAAATCTCCTGTATCCCCTGATCTTCTTAAAGAAACGAACATTTTTCAGCTTTTTGGGATCTTTATCTTCAGTCTCAGCAGACTTCTTTTGTTCTTCGCTCATTTTGTTGATTAATATGTATCGCTATGCGTTTATTATATTCCGGCTGCTCTTCGGAATATAACGTACTATTTTTTGTTTTCTTTTTTCCTGTTGGTATTAGTATCCGGTTTACCGAAATTGTTTTGTTTAGTTTTAACTTCTTTATTCTTTTCGGTCACTGTTACTTTGTTCTCTTCGGTTATTTGCTCTTCGTTCTCTGACTGCACTGTTTCATTTTTTTCAGCATGTACTGTAGTATTTGCTGCAGACTTATCTTCAGCTATTCCATCTGTCTCTTTAGTAATTGTTTCAGGTATTTCTTTGGCTTTAAGCTCAGCATCAATTTGTTCAAGCTCAAGCGGGTGTTCATGTTCCATCTGGTGGCGGGTTAAATAACCTTTTGACCATGCCTTATTCATTGGAGCCACATCCGGGTTAAGGAATATAAAGTAGAAATGCCACACAAGAATTGCCAGTGAGGCAAGTATAGCTTCGTAATAATGTATAGTAGTCGAAATATCCATACCGGTTGTACCTACATACTTCAGGAAGTAGTTTTCGAACCATAGAATAAATCCCGTTGCACCCATGATCACAGTACCCCAAACAACAGCCCAGTACTCCATTTTTTCCATATATCCAAAGCGGCCGTACCTGGGTTTCTTTTCATTCATTCCAATCAAGTAAAGCATAGAATCCCTGAAATCAAAAAGATCTTGTTTGGTCGGCAGGAAGTCGCGGATAAGCTGTTTACCCCTGGGTACAAACAATATATAATAGAGGTGATAAATTGAAGCGGCTATCATTACAATGGAAGCTATCCTGTGAACTACTCCTCTTGCTTCAAATGCATTTTCACCTATCACCCATACGATCCATTTTACCCAGAATGCTTCCGGGAACTTAAGACCAAAACCGGTAAGTATTAAAGTTATAAAGCTGGAAAGAAGCAGGAAATGCTGTATCCTCTCATTAACGCTCATCCTGAGATACATTACATTATCCCCGGATCCTTTAGTTACATTTATATTTTCCTTATTGGCTGCCATTTACTTATTATTGCCTTCATTTCCGCTGCTTTGTGAATCAGTGTTTTTTCCGGAAGCGTTTTTTTTCTTCTTGCTGAGTTTTCTTCTGAGATCGAGTATGTTGTGCAGTATCATAAAACCGATCAGACTGAATATCATGAACAGATAAAATCTTTTCGTCCAGAATACCCACGGCGAATCTTCTTCCAGATTGGTAAGATGGATCTTTTTAGTAAACAGAACTTCTGTTGCTCCCGGATGGCATTTACCGCAAGTTTGCGGCAGATTTTTCCTGCTAACCGTGGAAAGCGAATCAGTTGACGGCCTGATGTTGTGATTGCCATGACAGCTTTCGCAATTGGCTGCTTCTTTGCCGCCGCCCCTTACTGCCAATCCATGGAAACTCTCGCTGTATGTTTCGCCAACAACAGGAAGCTCATTTCTTTCAACAAGCTCAACTTTATTGTGGCAATTTGAACAGAGGTTTACCAGGTCACGTGATTTCTGAAGCTTGTTTTCAATGTTTTTCGTCACAATACCGTGGTTGCCGTGGCAATTGTTACACGTGGGAGCATCTTTGTTGCCTTTGCTTACTCCCACTTCATGAATGCTGCCTGTATATTCGCTAAGCTGATTTACGTGACAGCTTGACTGTCCGCAAGTTTTAGCAATATTTGTTTTACTTATTTTACTTTCCGGATTATCAGCGCTTTCCATTTCATGGGCACCATGACATTGGTAACATGTCGGAGCGTCGAAATTCCCATTCTTAAGCGCAGTATAATGCACACTGTTCTGGTAACCCGTGATCAGCTCTTCTTCGCCTTTATAATTTTTGTGCGGAATCTTGCCATCCTTGTGGCAGCTAAGGCATTTATCGGTCAGGTTTATTTTCGAAAAATCATTTGAGATCAGTGTTGACTGAATGTCATGCTCGCCGTGGCAATCTGTACATGTTGGCGCTTTATCACTTCCTTTGAGCAGTTCCTGGCCGTGTTTTGACTTCTTAAAATTCTCTACGGTTTCCTTGTGGCATTTACCGCAGGTCTCCATTAGCCTTGCGCGGTTTGTGGATGCCTTCGGATTATTTGGTTCCTGCACCATGTGGTTTCCGTGGCAATCAACACACCCTGCTGCTTCAAGCAATCCGTCTTTTTCAACCGAAGCATGAATGCTTGTTTTGTAATGCTGAACAAATTTTGCTGAACCCTTTTCTTCACCGGGGAATTTCTTCTCATCAAGATGGCACTTGAGGCATGCTTCAGATTCAACGGAGATCTTTCCGCGGATAATTTTATGCGAGCCGTGGCAATCTGTACAGGTAGGAGCATTTTTGTTGCCCTTGTTCATCACCTGCATGTGAATACTGTTGTTGAAATCCTTTTGGTGGCCGCCGTGGCATTTACCGCAGGTTGATGCAACTTCCTGCTTGCTGATCTTCTTAACCACATGTCCGCCGCCGTGGCAGCTTTCGCATGTTACATTGTTCTTAGCATGAACGCTTTCAGAGTAATGCTGGATATTCTGTTTTTTGTGGCAGCTTAAACAGGATTTCGTCTGTTCTTTTGCGAATTCTTTAGCCGGCTTTACATCATGTTTAGTATGGCAATCGTAACACTTAACCTTAGCGTGAACATTGGTCTCGATGTTCTTCGCTTCCTTATGGCAGCTTATACAGTTTACTTCCTGCTTTGATTTTGAATGGGGCAGCTCATCGGGATTATAATTTTCATGGCAGTCTTCACACTCGGCCATCTGGTGAACTGATTTTTTGTAACCTTCCGGATTAACAAACAACGATACTTTCTTTCCCTTCACATCCATGGTAAGATCTTTATCTTCATGGCATGAAAGGCATACATCAGTACTGGCCGTTGAAATTCCGGAATAGCCATCTGCAATAATTACCAGGCCGGTTATAACCAGCACGGGCACGATTACCAGCAGGATATTTTTCAGATGACTATTCATTTTATCGTTTTGAACAAATTACTTTAGTTGAGATGAAACTTCGTCGATGGCCTTTCTCAGCTCGCTGAGTTTAAAAGGCTCAGACATGTAAGTGACGCCGTTGTTTTCGCTAAGCTCGGAACCAAGTGAAGGAAGACAGATTATCGGAATGGTAGTAAATTTCTGCTTTATGACTTTCTTGAGCTTAACATCAATATCTTTATCCAGGATCAGGCAATTTATGGGTTCTTCAAAATTGTTGATGAACTCCTGGTTTATCTCATCAGTTCTTGTGCATGTTACTTTGTATCGCTCCAAATCAAGTGTTTTCCTGATAAGCGAGCAGATCTCGGATTTATAGCTAAAGATATGTATGTGGTAGTTATTCATAGTATTATATCTATATAGTATTATAATACAAATTACATGCCACAAATTTACTCAAAAAACCAATATTTTTAGGGATTTACAAGTCAAACTGGGGAAAATATCTACAGAATTAGTGCTATTTGAGGGGAATGAGTGGGGATGAATTTATGTTCAATTTCCCGCAATTTTCCACTTGACAAAACAAAATCTGCTTGTTATTTTTATATGTGACTAAATAGTCACATATAAAGAATGGAACTAGTTTGGAAGGCATTATCGGATAAGACGCGCAGAGAGATACTGGACCTGCTGCGCGAGAAAGAAAAAACTACGGGTGATATTTGCAGCCATTTCAAAGATCTTACAAGATATGGTGTAATGAAGCACCTGAGCATTTTAGAAAAAGCCGATCTCATAATTGTTAAACGGGAAGGCAAAAACAGGTGGAATTACATTAACCCCCTCCCTATCCAGGATATCTACGAAAGATGGGTAAAAAAATATGAGGCGGGATGGAGCAGCTATCTGATCAATTTCAAAAACAATATGGAGAAAAACCAAATGGAAAAAATAAAATTCACAGTAGCAGTAAGGATCGATAAACCCATAGAAGAAGTTTTCAATGCGTTTACAGATAATGAAACATTAAACAAATATTTTGTTACTGCGGCAAGCGCGCCTATCAAAGCAGCAGGAGATAGAATTAAGTGGTCATGGGGCGAAGAAAAAACTGAGATAACCATTACTGAATTTGAAAAAAATAAACGTATAGCATTCACCTGGCCCGCGTTCAAAGTGAACTATGATCTGAATTGCGTATTTGAATTTGAAATGGTTGATGGTAAAACAAGGGTGGTAGTTACCGAAGAAGGCTGGAAAGATGATGAAGCAGGCATTAACAGTTCACTTATGAACAACGCCGGCTGGAAAGATATGCTGCTATGTATGAAGGCATGGGTAATGTATGGCATTGATCTGAGGAAGTAAGAGGAACATTTATCTCTCCATCCCAAACCTAAGCTTGGGATGGAAGTGAAATCGTTTGACCTATCACGCCTGACTTTCGCTTCTTGAAAGTTCTGACATTTTACAATCCACGTTTAATGTCTGACATTTTCACGTTTGACGTTTCACGCCTGACTTTCGCTTTTTGAGAGTTTTCACGTTTCACATTTTTGCCTTTTCACTTTTCACTTTTGCCTTAAGTTCATTCCAATTCATACTCTTTTATCTTCTTGTAAAGGGTTTTGCGGTCGATGCCAAGTATCTTCGCGGTCTGAAGTTTATTCCATCCGTTCTCTTCAAGTACTTTCCTGATATGTATCTTTTCAAGATCTTTCAGTTCCATGTTACTTCCCAGATCCATATCGTCAATAACATCATCAGCACCTGTAATGAATTTAAAGTTATGCCTGCCCAGCATATCGGTTTCAGAAGAAACCAGCGCGCGCTCAATAACGTTTTCAAGCTCTCTAACGTTACCCTTCCATTTGTGTTTGAGCAATACTTCAAGAGCATCACCCTTTAAGGAGAAATTTTTACCCATCTTCGCCGAGATCTTTTTTACAAAATGATCGGCAAGCATAGGTATATCATCCTTACGTTCGTCAAGTGTTGGAAGGCTGATGGAAATTGTGCCAACGCGGTAATAAAGATCTTCCCTGAACTTTTTTTCTTCTATCATTTCACGGATATTACGGTTGGTAGCAGATACCAGCCTGACATCAACTTTGTGAACTTTATCGCTTCCGAGCGGTTTTATTTCCCACGTTTCAATTACTCTTAGCAGCTTTGACTGCAGTACATAAGGCATTTCGGCAATTTCATCAAGCAGCAATGTACCGCCGTGCGCTAGCTCAAATACTCCTTTTTGCGCATCCACTGCCCCGGTATAGGCGCCCTTAGTGTGTCCGAAAAGCTCGCTCTCAAGCAGGTTATCAGGTATCGCGCTGCAATTTATCGCGATGAAAGGTCCATCTTTCCTGGGGCTGTTATGATGTATCGCACGGGCAACAAGCTCTTTGCCTGTACCGCTTTGACCCTCAATTAATACATTTGCATCAGAGCGGGAGACATTTTTTATCATTTCAAAAACCCGCATCATTTTCCTGTTCTTGCCGATGATGCTGCTGAAAGATGCCGATTCATCGATCTGTGTCTTCAGATCATCCACCTGTTTGCTAAGCCTAATATTCTCTACTGCCTTTTCAAATTTTATGATAAACTCATCCAGGTTGAAGGGTTTTCCGATATAATCAAAAGCACCAAGTTTCATTGAGTCAACGGCAGAATCAATTGAACCGTATCCGGTGATCATAATAAAAAGTGTGTGATCTTGTTTTGCCTTGAGGAGATCTGAACCGCTCACGTCCGGCATCTGGAGATCGGAAATAATTATATCAAGATCCCCGTTCTGGATCTTTTCGAGTGCCGCCCTGCTGTCATTTTCAGTATCAGGCAAGTATCCGCGCTTCTCAAGAACTTTTCTGAGCAGGATAGTTGAATTCGGCTCATCATCAACTATCAATATTTTTATAGATTCAGAATCCATTTGTTATTATAATTTAATCACTATTACAAATATATATATGAAAGTCATACAATTAAATGACAGAAATCATATAGACCTATGATGTTCATCATAATAAGCCCCTTTTTGCTCAAATTTTTAGGCAGGTGTGTGTATTTATTCCCCTTACCGGAATTTTAGTGCTAATTCAGTTGAAATTAAGGCGATTATTTTGGCACGCAATTTGAGATATATATGTATAGAAAATTGAAACCAAAAATGTTAAACACCAACTATTTAGGAGGAATCACAATGAGACGGACAGGGACAATCTTGATGTTAATGGTTATCTGCGCCGGTATATTATTTGCTGCACCAAAAGTAAAAATAGTAACCGAATATGTAACACCGCAAATGCTTGCAACAAATTCTGCATTTACAGGTGATTCAACTGTAGCTACGGGTCTTCGCTCTGTAGCCAAAGGCACTTATGTTTATATGAGAGCATGGAATTTCGGCGATACAGCCGCTATCCAAACTGCAACATGGACAATGCTTACCAAACCTGCAGGTTCAGGCGCAACACTTGCCGGATTGACCGGATTGCCAACCTGGCAGAAATTTAAAGCAGACTTGACCGGTGCATACCAGGTAAAAGTCTCTATAACTACATCAACAGGTTCAAAAGATACTACTGTTGATATATTTGCTTCAACGTATGTTGGAACCGGCGGATTTGATAACGTCCCCGCTGCATTCCCCAATTGTATGAGCTGCCACGGTACAACACCTAAGTTTCAGGATATTTTCAACAGGTGGAAAACTACCGGACACGCAACATCTTTTAAAACCGGAATATCCACATCTAACTCAGGCTTCGGCCCATCATGTTTTAAATGCCACACAATGGGTTATGACCACGATATTTTTGCAGCCAACAATGGATTTGATGACAAAGCAAGAGATCTTGGCTGGAACTGGTCAACATACGCTCCGCCAAAACCAGGCAACTGGGATACAATAAAGAACAGGTTCCCTGAATTAACAAAATTTGCCGGTGTTGGCTGCGAAAGCTGCCACGGACCCGGAAGCGAACATGTTTTCGGCGGCGGTGATACCACTAAGATCATGAAGTCTGTTGATGAGGGAACATGCGGTTCATGTCATGATTCACAGCCTAATGGCCCAATTTTCACACAGTGGAAAAATGCAAGGCATTCAAAAGTTGTATGGAGCTCTTCATTTGCACAGAACAACAACGGAACGAATGATCTTGGCAACTGTATAAGATGCCACGACGGACAGGGTTATGTTAACTTCACAAAAGGCATCGGAACAAATACCAACGGCAAAACACAGGCCAGCCATGAGATGGTTTCCTGCGCAACATGCCACGATCCTCACGGAAGCTCGAATCCTTACCAGTTAAGGTCAAGGCCGGCAGGCAGCGATACACTTGCAAACGGGTATCATTATTCAAACGTTGGCAATGGCGCGGTTTGTTTGGATTGTCATAAATCAAGAAGAAATACAGCAACCTACGTTTTAACAAAAGTTACAAGCTCCACATGGGGACCTCATCATAACAGCCAGGGTGATCTTTATTTAGGTCAGAACCTTGCTACATTTGGCGGTGCACCGTACAGGCAAACACAGCACTGGGCATTTTTACAGAATGCTTGCGTTACATGTCACATGCCTCCTACAGATACTACTGCAGCTAACAAAGATAAAGTCGGCGGACACGCGCTTTACCTGCACAATGAAGCTACTGATTACGATCACTTGAAAGCTTGCCAGTCTTGTCACTTTGGCAAGACCAGGTTTGACCAGTTTATTGCTGACGCAGATTACGATGCAGATGGAACTATTGAAGCATGGAGATTTGAAGTTAAAGGAAGCTTAACCAGGCTAGCAATGGCATTACCGCCATATGGCGTTGATTCTGTTGCATGGCAGCTTATAGCAGCCGATACACTTAACCCCAATCACCTGAACACAAAGAAAGCTTATATAAATTATCTTTCTATCAGGGATGGCGGCGAATACGGAATGCATAACGCTAAATATGTAATTGATGCTTTGGTAGCTTCAAGGAATGCTGTTCTTGGAATCACGAACTTATCTTATGAAATTCCGGTCAGATTTGAACTCGGACAGAACTACCCGAATCCGTTCAACCCGACCACAAAGTTCAAATTCGCAATTCCAAAAGATGGCGATGTGAAGATAATTGTTTACGATATAATGGGACGCGAAGTAAATGTACTGGTGAACCAAAAGATGGCACCGGGTACATACGAAGTTGACTGGAACGGAATGAATATGGCTAATGCGAAAGTATCCAGCGGTGTTTACTTCTACAGGATAATTGCCGGAAACTTCACAGAAGTTAAGAAAATGGTTATGGTAAAATAATAACTCTTATTATAAGCGTCTGGACTGTTAAAATGGTTAATTGAATAAATCCCAGATGAACCAAACCCCCGCTGCAAAGCGGGGGTTTTTTTATTTCATCGATCCAAATATACAGGCAATCCATACTGCCAATTTATACCGCCATATGGTTAGAATTACGGTAACTGCATATATTGTTGTTATTGGCAATCAACCAACGACTAAAATCATATTTTTTCTTGTATTTAACTAACGCATGTCATTGGAAATTCTGAATCAGTGATGTAATTTTGTATCGGATATTAGAGGAAAAATTAAAAACATTTTCTCTAAATTTATTGAAAGGCTTAATCATGAAAACATTACTATTAAGCAAAAAATTCTTTGCAGCAGTCATCATTATTTTCTTTGCATCTTCAGTTCTGCTCTATGGAGATATTGACGGCAGAACCGGAAGAACACTTAAAACAAGCACAAGCGGGTGTTCCTGCCACGGATCGATCAACACGGGAGTGACAGTTACAATTGCAGGCGCCGATTCATTGAATCCCGGCCAAAGCTCACAGTACACACTCACTGTAACCAATGCAGGCAAAACCGGAATGGGATTAGATATTGCAACAAGGCTTGGCGTACTCGGAGTAGTTTCCAACACTACTCATCTCGCAAGCGGTGAGTTAACTCAAAACGCGAATATCACCATGACAAATGGTACAGCAACAATAACTTTCAGTTATACTGCACCGGCTGCACCTGGAACTGATACTATCTGGGCAGTTGGACTTGCAGGAAATTCACAAAGCAACACCGGGGGTGACGCATGGAATCATGCACAAAGCAAAAGAGTAGTGATCCGCAATCTGACCGGTATAGATCCTGTAAATACACCCGTAAATTATACCATCAGCAGCAGTTATCCGAACCCGTTTAATCCTTCAACTAAAGTGGATATTTCTCTTTCTGCAGAAAAGAACGCAGATATAAGAGTATTTGATATTAACGGCAGTGAAGTGTACAAAATATTCACGGGCAAATTAGGTACAGGCAGCCACACTTTTGAATGGAATGCAGTCAATAATTCAGGCAGTGTTGTAAACAGCGGTATCTACTTCATGAAACTGGATATTGGCGGCAGGATAGAGACAAGAAAGCTGATGCTCGTTAAGTAGTATAAGTAGTAACTGAAAGTATATCACAAGAAAGACCTGCAAATTATTGCAGGTCTTTTTTTATTTTCATTTTCTTCAATAAAAATGCCGGCAGCTTTTTTGCTGCCGGCTATGGGGAAAACAATAACATTGGAAAACAAACAATGCTGTAAGGACTCTATTTAACCGGAAGAGTAATTAAAAAATTCGTTCCTTTACCCGCTGTTGATGTAACCTGGATACTGCCTTTATGTTCTTCAATTATACGTTTAACTATCGGTAAGCCCAGCCCCGTGCCTTTACCGTAGCCTTTGGAGGAGAAGAATGGCCGGAAAATTTTCTCAATGTTCTCTGCGGGAATACCGGGACCGTTATCACTTACCTCAATGTACACTGAGTGTGAATTCGCTCTGGTTTTAACTGTTACTTCCCCGCTGCCGGTAAATGCCTGTATGGAATTTATTACCAGGTTTGCCAGTGCATCTTCAAGCTGAGCCTTATCGGCAAATATGTGGGGTAACTCCTTATCGAGAACTCTTTTAATAATGATATCTTTATTGCCAATAGTATATTTGGAATTATTAACTACACCATCAACCAACTGGTTCAGGTCGATGCGTGTTTTTTCCACGTTCAACGGCCGCGAAAAATTCAGCAGCCCTCTCAATGATTTTGTGATCCTGGTTGTTTCATCAACAATTGTCTTCAATTCTTCGTAATCGGGTTCACTTTCTTTTTTATTTAGCAGCAGGTAATCAGCATTTCCGGAAATTATGTTCAGCGGATTTGAAAGGCTGTGCGCAATACTCGAAACAACTTCACCTATCAGCGCAAGGTTTTCCTTTTCCCTTAACTCTTTCTGAAGCTTCTTTACTGTGGTTATATCTCTTAATATACCAACACTGCCTATTGAATCAACACCGTTATCATTATATATCGCAAACCTTGAAATACTTACATTTACTAGCTCGCGTGTTTTTGTGATCCTTTCACTTTCATAGTTTGCGAGGAAACCATTGCGGCTCACTTCGTCGATCATGAACTTCTTCTCGCCCTTTTTCAGCAGGTAATCCGGTATAAGGAAATCAAATTCCCTTCCCATAACCTCTTCTTTTTTATAGCCGAAGAGTGTTTCAGCACCGTTATTCCACAAAAATACCCTGTGATTATTATCAAGTCCGATGATTGCATCAATTGAATTAAGGATAATATCTGAAAAGAATTTCTCATGAGCAGATTTGCCATCCTTCATGAGTTTCATCATTGCACCCAGGCAACTTTCAACATCACCCAGAACAGAATCTATATGCAGACTGTCTAATCCGGTTGATGATTGAATTTTTTCCCTAATCAACTCCTTTTGACGTTGCAACTCGGAAACTAACATTTGTTCCAATAGTAAAGCTCCCCTTTTTCAATTTCTTGATGTAAATATAGCAGTTGAAGAATTTTTACAGAATGATACTGCTCATACAGTTTGATGATTTATGTCATAGGATTAAAAATAGCAGTACTGTAATATAGAGAAATTTGGTATAACTAACTGTATTATAATTAGAACCTGTCTCTTATACACATCTCCGAGCCCACGAG
>JACSRQ010000159.1 GCA_014879675.1 Ignavibacteria bacterium | reverse complement strand
CATGTATATATGGTCAGGGTTCTGTGTGCCGCCTGTAAATTGCTGTTCCCAGCTAACGCCCCCGTTGGTCGTGCGAAAGACGCCGCCAACTAAACTTTCGTTTGCTGCAAGCCATATGGTGTCTTCATTATATATGGACAAATCATTATAAGTAACATTTGGAACATCTATCGATACCCAATTGAAACCACCATCAGTACTTATGCTCAATCCTTCAAAACCGGTTGTCTGGTATACACCGCACACAAAACCTGTTAACGAATTCAGAAATTTCACTTTGTTATGCCCAACAAACTGTCCGATTCTGCTATTGGCAATAAACCAGGTATCTCCGCTGTTAGTTGTTTTTAAAACATAAGCAGTATCATTTTGAAAACGATAGGGAGTTACAGCCCATCCTGTTAAGCTATCAAGAAAATAAATGTCGGAAATTGTTCTTCCGCCAATATCAGGCATAAATTGCTGGTACCAGTTGCCAACGGCTGGTGATGCAGGGGTACCCATAAGTATCTCAGGTTTAAAAACACCAACAGACATAACTATGGCTATTAACAGAGTAAGCGATATTTTAAGCAGGTTTTTCAAATTTGTACAATTTGATTAGTATAAAATAATACTAACAAACTGATTTTACAACTCTAATTGAGGGAAGGAAAACACATGATTGGCTTCAAAACCGGAAGATTTAAAGCAAAATAAAATAAGGGCTGCCGCATTACTGCAGCAGCCCGGGGGAATGGAGAAGAGAACAACAACATGAAGAAACAACATGAAGAAAAAAACGAAGTAAACTCTCGCGGTTAAAACTTTTATATTTTATTGAATCATAATTCCATTTTTTATTTGTAACTTATTTAATACTCTTTCTTGTTTAACTTAATCACCGCTTATCTAACCACACACCACTATTTCACCATTTCACTATCTCGCTATTTCACTACTCACCTAATCAACCACTCACCTACTTAATAAGCGCCATTTTTTTGCTTTCGGTAAATGTTACGCCGTCTTTATCCCTGGCTTCGATACGGTAAATGTATATTCCGCTCGCCAAAGCTGATGCTTCAAACTTCACTTCGTAGCTGCCGGTGTTAACCTGTTTGTTAACAAGCTCGGCTACCATCTTACCCGTCACATCATATACAGCAAGCTTAACCGTCGTGCTGTTCTTGGCAACGCTGTATTTAATTACAGTTGAGGGATTAAACGGGTTGGGATAGTTTTGCCCAAGCGTGAACTGTTTTGGTGTTTCTGTGTTACCGTTATAACCTGTTACAACTGTTCTTGGTGTGTACTTCACAATGTTACTGCTTTGCACACCTGATGCACCGTAAAAATCACCGTTTATTACAAGCTCATCTTCATATACCACCATTGCCCTTGGTTTCAGATCCACACCATACTCTACCGGGCACCATGTGTATGAATTATACTTCGCAAGCTTGTTGGCCGTTGTTCCGTTCATCCTTGTGAACATACCTGCAGCATAAAGCTCGCCGCGGCAAACACGGAGAGAGCTTACTATTCCCTGTGAGGGATTGCAGTTCGCGCCGGTCGCGCCGCTTCCAACAGAGCTCCAAACAGAACCGTTATACTTTGCTATATTATAAACTGATACACCGTTCATTGTAATAAATGAGCCGCCTGCATAAAGCTCGCCGTTATAAACTTCAAGCGCATAAACTCCTGCTTCGCCGCCTGCAACACCTGTTCCAACCGGATACCACTTATAGCCATCCCACTTTGCTATGCCTTTGCAGATCTCGTTGCCTGCAAAATAAAAATTTCCGCCTGCGTAAAGCTCGCCGTTATATTCACACAGCGAATATACAGGTCCGTTCATACCGATTTTCATGCTGTGCCATGCCGTACCGTCCCACCGTGCTATTGATAGCGCGTTTTCGCCGCCTGCCTGCGTGAACCATCCGCCCACAACAAGGTCACCGCGGAAAGTAGTCATTACGTTGCCGATATTATCTATACCGCCGCCAACTTCGTCCCACTCGGCGCCATCCCATCTTGCAACATAACTTGCAGGTCTTGTGCCGGCTGAATCAAAAAATCCGGCCGCATACAAATTGCCATTGTATGAACAAACCGCCTGCGCCTCGTGGTTAAGCCCTGCTCCAAGGGGCGACCATGTGCTGCCATCCCATGAAGCTATATGGTTTGCGCTTACACCGCCGGCGATATTAAAGACCCCTGTGTTAATAAGCTGGCCGTTCCATACTGTCATAGCCATCGAATAATGATCTGTACTGTACACGCCGTACTGACCGGAGTATATGTACATCATTCCCGTACCAAGCGATGAAAATCCTGATTCAACCGGTGTATCCAAAGCAGACCAAACCGGGTCGCACGTATCTTCCGAAGGCATGTAACCAAGCATCATGTGCGATGTGCCGCAAGTCGTGCTGCCGGGCAGGGTTCTATCGGAATAAAAATAAGATGAGGAGTCGCGGGCAACCTGTCCGCCTCCCTCATTAAAACTGTAATCAACAATACACAGCGCGTTTGAATTGATCTTAACGCTGGCAATAGCACCCTTGAACCAATACGCCGAAAGGTTCACAGAAAATGGACCGTACTGCGGAAAAAATCCAACGTTGCCTACAGAAAAAGCTGAGTTATCTGAAAGACTTGAGTAAGTAAAATTATTGTGAACTTCCGTTACATTACCATCAACTATTGCTGTTAACGTTTGCAAAGAACGGTTATAAACTATTTTGTAATTGTGCCAGCTTGTATCTGTACCAAGATTATAAATTCTTTTCCATTCATTGTTGAACAGTATGCTTACATAGCCGTACTCAACTGTGTGATAACCGAGCGCCCAGCCGGCTGTCCGCATCTTGCCGAGAATGTACATTGGCGCATGCGGTCTTGTAACTTTAAACCGGGTAGAAATTGTAAAGCTATCTGTTGAGTTCGGTGGGAACTCGAGCCCGTTGATATCGTTTGTGCGCAGAAAATCTCCCGAGCCGTCAAATACCAGGTAGCCTTCTGAATACGGTGCCGGCGGTATAGCATTGTTAAGCCCAACTTCGCATCCCGTCTGTGCAGCGGCTTCTGAAATTGCAAATATCAATAGAATGATCGTAATAAAGGTTTTCATTTTCTTCTCCTTGTTTCCGGTACTAATATGCAATTTAAATTCGTCATGTTGAATAGCTGTTTACGTTAATCATGTTGTTGCTCAAACATAACGTATATGGTTAGTGTATGCTATACCGTGATTATGGTAGTCGCTTCAATTAGGATGCTAATGTCTTGTTTTTAGGTGTCTTGGAGTTGTGACGTGAAGGGGTTAAAGTTCGCGTAATATGCAGCATAGGTGTTTCCAATAAGCAAAATGGCTAGCAAAAAGGGAGGCTTATCGCCTCCCCGGGGTTTCCTGATTGATCATATTTTCAGGTCAAGCTCTATGGGGCAGTGGTCGCTGCCCATAACATTGGGATGTATCTTTGCATCAGTTACAAGCTTACGCATTTCCTTTGATATCATGAAATAATCAATTCGCCAGCCAACATTGCGTTCGCGCGAGCGCGTGATCTGATCCCAATATGTATATTGCTCCGGCTTATCGTTAAACTCCCTGAAGATATCTATATAGCCCAGGTTAACAATGGTATCTATCCACGCTCTTTCCTCCGGCAGGAAGCCGGTATTTTTGGCATTCTCCTTCGGGCGCGCAAGATCGATCTCTTTGTGCGCGGTATTGAAGTCACCGCAGATAATAATGTTCTTCTGCTTCTTCCGTTTTTTCTCCACGTGGAAAAACAGCTCGTTATAAAAATCCAGCTTATACTTTACTCTCTCGGGTCCGCGCCCGCCGTTAGGGAAATACACGTTATATATAGTGAAGTCCTTATAATTCGCTTCTATAACCCTGCCTTCATTATCATAAAACGGATTGCCGAATCCTTTTTTCACTTCAATGGGCTCGGGTTTGGAATAAACCGCGACACCTGAGTACCCTTTTTTCTCGGCGGAAAAAAAGTGGCAGCAATAGCCATCTATTTTTTTGATCTCGTCACCCAGCTGCTCTTCCTGCGCCTTGGTTTCCTGCAGGCATAAAATATCGGGCGATGCTTTTTTCAGCCATTTGCCAAAATCTTTTTTCCATGCTGCGCGGATGCCGTTTACGTTCCAGCAGAATATTTTAAGTTCCTTTTTTGCCATCTGATCCATACCCGCGAAAGCGGGTATCCATTAAACTAATTTGTAATTACTTTTAGATTTGAAGTGCAAAATTAACAGGTTGCAACGATAATTCATAGTATATAATTTGAGTTTAAGGTATTTTTAAGATGCACGACAATAATTTAATCTGTGTAAACCTCTGTTTGAAGTAAGGTTTTTTAAAATTTCAGCAATACTTGACCTCACCCCCTAACCCCCTCTCCTGAAAGGAGAGGGGGAATAACGAAATTCTTGAGGCTTTTCTCCCCTCTCCTCTTGGGAGAACTGCCAAGGCAGTCAGGTGGGCTGGGGGTGAGGGGAAAAACAAATTATCAAATCAAATGTACTCCTGTCGTGTACTAAGAGGTATTTTTATGGATTGAAAAAAATGCGAAGCGAAGAAGAAATAAAAGAGCTTATACAAAAAACGGCGGAAACCGATCCCCTCATCCGCGCCGTTATACTTAACGGCTCAAGGGCTAATCCAAATGTACTTGCTGATAATTACAGGGATTTCGACATCGTTTATTATGTGAACGATATAAGCAGCTTTACAAGCGATCATAAATGGATTAATGTATTCGGTGAGAAAATAGTTATGCAGCTTCCGGATGAAATGGAGTTATACCCGGGTGATGCAGATAAACATAGAGCGGGATTTTCATACCTGATGTTATTCAAAGACGGCAATCGTATAGATCTGACTCTATACCCAATTGATAAACTCGACGACAATTACCACCCCGAGAGTCTTTCAATAGTATGGCTTGATAAAGACGGCTTGTTTACAGGAATAAAGCCGCCATCAGATAAGGATCACCATATAACAAAACCATCCGCCAAGTTATTTGCAGATACATGTAATGAATTCTGGTGGGTGTGCACGTATGCGGCTAAAGGGCTCGCAAGGGGTGAGATAACCTATGCCAAAGAAGTTACCGAAACCACAATCCGCCCCATGTTCATGCGTATTATTGAGTGGTACATCGGCTGCGAAACAGATTTTTCGGTTTCCACCGGCAAAGGCGGAAAGTTTATGTTTAAACACCTGCCGCCTGAAATATACGAGAAGCTGCTTCTGACGTATCCCGATGCCGATATAGAGCGAAATAAAAACTCCCTATTGGTTATGACGGAGCTGTTCGCCTCACTCGCAAAGCGTACAGCCGGTAAGCTGGGATACGATTATAATATAGATGAGGAAACAAATGTAATGGGATATTTGGAGCGTGTATTTAAAGATATGTAATTTGCGCCGTAGTTAACGTATGCTGTAAAAAAAGTTACCTCTTGCTGAATCCCCTTTTTATACCTGCGAATCCCTTTGCAAAGAAATTACTAACCATCTCAGCCTGTTCTTCCGGCGAAGTCTTTTCTGTAATTGCTTCAT
Source organism: Ignavibacteria bacterium (assembly GCA_014879675.1). Lineage (GTDB taxonomy): Bacteria > Bacteroidota > Ignavibacteria > Tepidaquicellales > OLB5 > OLB5. The sequence goes on along the minus strand of JACSRQ010000159.1, from coordinate 26,557 downwards.
AGGTTAGAAGCAGACCCTGCCAGCCGGAATCATGCAAATGCGCGCCATCGGGAATATCAAGCGTATTCATTTTCCTCAGCTCGGGATAAATTGTCATATACACATATGGCAGCTCATACATATCGTCGCCGTTCGAGACTCCGATACCCATGAATTCATCGGTTTCATCTATCTTCCGCCCGCTGAACCATTTGAACGCATTATCAAAATGATGCGGCCATAGGCAAACCTGCGTTTTGACGCCGTCTGAGAATCCGATAGTTTTATGGAAGGCATTGATGGCGTTTGTGAACCAGGCGAACTGCTGCAGGAAATCCTGTGCAGCCGCTGCATCGATTTCTATCTTCCGCCCGGCATCAAATTCCGCGGCATCAACTGCGGGCGTAATGCTGAAATCATTTTTTAGTACTTCAAGTACTTCCCTGCCAAGTTCCTGCATGGTTTTGCCCGTAACCGTTACAGAACCGTACCGGCTGCTTTCATCGGTAATTTCTATACAGAGCAATTCCGGGTTAAACCCTATCTCCAAACCGTTATACTTCGATATAGCCGGCGTGCTGAATCCCTTTTCTCCGGCTGTAAGCCAGAGGTTGTCGTTTTTGGCAATAGGCTCAACTAATACTTCGCGCAGCCTGCCAACAAGCTTCGCTATGGAGTGTATCCTCCTACGTGTTTTTATATATTGCTGCTCTTGTAGTCTGGGGAGACCCATTACTTTATTCCCTCAATTCTGTCTCTAAATACGTTAACAAGTTTATAGTCCTGATTCATTTTCATAATATCTTGCCATAATAAAGAACAAATTCTGTAAAGTTCTTTTAAGCTAACATTTCCAATTTTAATATGAATGACCTTAGGAGGGGGATTTGAAACTATTATCCTGTTTGAAAAATCAGAATCTTTGGATATTATCGTTAGATTGTTGCTTTTTGCGAATTCCCAAACTTCTTCATCTTTCATCTCATCATTAATATCTCTCAGGTGTATGAATTCATCGGAATTCCAGAACGAAAAATAATAGGGCAGGTTTACATCAACCAAATACTTTGCCATTAAACCGTTTGTTGTTTAATGATGTACTGTCTATCAAGAAGTGTGGCGGCGAAACTCAGACATGCTTCAATATCGCCCGGCTCAAGCGACGGAAATTGTTTTAAAATATCCTCTTTGCTATCTCCCGATGCCAGAAATTCCAAAATGCTTTGAACGGTTATTCGTTTACCGTTTAAGATCGGTTTGCCGTTGCAGATATTGTCGTCTACTATTATTCTATTTGCTAATTTCGTCATATACTAAATATACATAATAATTTTGCTTAGTAAAACTGAAAAGAATGTTTTAGCTAAAAGCCCGTTGAATCAATAACTTAAGCTTTAAATACAGGTTCTGCTTCTGAAAGTCTTTATTCCGCGTTATGCATGCCTCACAAAAATTAGCGAAGGAAGAGAAACTTTCACGCTTGACACCTGACTTCCGTTTTCCGAAAGCTTTGACGTTTCACATTTCACGCCTGACTTCCGCTTTATGGAAGTTTTCACATTTCACGCCTGACTTCCGTTTTCTGGAAGTTTTGACGTTTCACGTTCCTATCTTACCACCGGCATACCTGCTGATTTCCAGTGTTCCATTCCGCCTTTTAGGTTATACACTTTTTCGAATCCCATTTGCTTCATGGTATTCACGGCTCCCGCGCTGCGTGAACCGCTTGCACAGTAAACAAGATAGGTTTTATCTTTATCAAGCTTTTCAACATAACTCTTGAATCCGCCTGATGTATAGCTGACATTTTTCGCGCCAGTGATCTTATCGCCGCCGAACTCAAATCCGCTGCGTACATCAATTATAACGGCATCTTTATCTTTTGCCAGGTCGCTGAACTCGGCAGGCTCAATATCTGCACCCGTTGATTTAGGTCCGCTTAGAAAAAATTTATACACCAGTACCAGCGCAGCTATAACAACAATTGCTATTATTATTTTATTGTTCAAAATTCTTTATGCCCGTTAAAACGGGCATCCATTAATTAAGTATTTATAAACTGAACAACCGCTGCTGATTGCTAACTGTTAATTGTTAACTGTTAACTGCTAATTGTTAACTGTTAACTGTTAACTGCTTTCTTCGCCATCAGGTTCAACGCGCTGCCTACTTTGAACCAATCGATCTGCTGCTGGTTCATAGTATGGTTCAGCATTATCTCATCAGTTGTGCCATCTGCATGTTTCAGGGTCATTTTAACCTGGCTGCCCGGAGCAATTTCTTTCACATCAAGATCTATCATATCATCTTCGCGTACTTTATCATAATCTGCCGGATCTTCGAACGTCAATGGCAGCATGCCCTGTTTTTTCAGGTTGGTTTCATGTATGCGGGCAAATGATTTTACAATAATAGCCTTGCCGCCCAAATGCCTTGGCTCCATTGCCGCATGTTCGCGTGATGAGCCTTCGCCGTAATTTTCTTCGCCAATCACAACCCAGGGGATGCCGTTAGCCTTATAGTATCTTGCTACGTTTGGAACCTCGTCATAAACGCCGGTCACCAGATTTTTAACATAATTGGTTTTATCGTTGAACCAGTTCAGAGCGCCAATGAACATGTTGTTTGAAATATTATCAATGTGTCCGCGGAACCTGAGCCACGGGCCTGCCATTGAAATATGATCCGTGGTACATTTGCCCTTTGCCTTTAGCAGAAGGCGCATGCTGCTGAAATCAACAGCGTAATTGGGATGCACAAAGGGGAACAGCCGCTGAAGGCGTTTGCTCTCGGGATTTATTTCAACCGTTATCCTCGAGCCGTCTTCTGCGGGAGCAACATAACCGTTCACTCCCTTTAAATAACCGTTCTTAGGAAGCTCTTCGCCTTTCGGCTCGGCAAGCTTAACTTCCTTGCCTTCCGAATTTGTTAAGGTATCGGTTAACGGGTTAAACGTAAGCTTGCCTGCAAATGCCAGCGCTGTCACTATTTCAGGCGAGGCAACAAATGCATTTGTCGCGGGATTCCCGTCATTACGTTTTGAAAAATTCCTGTTATATGATGTTATTATAGAATTCTTCTCGCCCTCCTTAACATCATGGCGTTTCCACTGTCCAATACAGGGACCGCATGCGTTTGCAAGAACCAGACCGCCGACCTTTTCGAATATCTCAAGCTGGCCATCGCGCTCTATTGTTGCGCGTATCTGCTCCGAGCCTGGTGTAATTGTAAATTCTGATTTAACCTTAAGCCCCATTTCAAGTGCCTGCTTTGCTACCGAAGCCGAGCGTTCCATATCTTCATACGAAGAGTTTGTGCAGCTTCCGATAAGCGCAACTTTCAGCTCTTCGGGGTATTCCTTATCTTTAACCGCCTGTTTGAATACAGAGATCGGCCATGCAAGATCAGGTGTGAACGGACCGTTTATATGCGGTTCAAGCTCGCTCAGATTAATCTCTATAACCTGGTCATAATACTGTTCGCTGCCTTCATCCGGCCTAAGGTATTCCGCGATATCGTTTGCAAGCTTTCCAATTTCTTCCCTTTCGGTTGCGGCAAGGTAATCATACATCTTCCTGTCGTATGGAAAGAGCGATGTTGTTGCCCCGATCTCAGCGCCCATGTTGCAGATGGTTCCTTTGCCTGTGCATGAAATTGTATCTGCGCCTTCGCCAAAGTATTCTACAATCGCGCCGGTTCCGCCCTTTACTGTGAGTATGCCTGCAACTTTAAGTATAACGTCTTTAGGAGAGGTCCACCCGCTTAGCTTACCGGTTAACTTCACCCCGATCAGCTTGGGGAATTTCAGCTCCCAGGGCATACCCGCCATAACATCCACGGCGTCTGCGCCGCCAACGCCGATAGCGATCATTCCGAGTCCGCCTGCGTTTGGTGTGTGTGAATCAGTTCCTATCATCATTCCGCCCGGGAACGCATAATTTTCAAGCACCACCTGGTGTATTATTCCCGCACCGGGCCTCCAGAAACCGATGCCGTATTTATTGGAAACGCTTTCAAGGAAATCATAAACTTCTTTGTTTTCATCTTCCGCCTTAAGCAGGTCTTTAACCGAGCCAACTTCAGCCTGTATAAGGTGATCGCAGTGTACAGTAGAAGGAACCGCAACCCTGGGAATGCCCGCGGACATAAACTGCAGCAGCGCCATTTGCGCCGTTGCGTCCTGCATCGCAACCCTATCGGGCGCAAACTCAACAAAATCCTTGCCGCCGGTGTAGAACGAAGCAGGGTCATTCCACAGGTGCGTATAAAGAATTTTCTCGGCGTAGGTCATTGGCCTGTTGAGTATCTTTTTTGCGGCCAGCACTTTTCCTTTAAATTCTGAATAAACTTTTTTGATTAGATCAAGATCAAACATTTCTTTTCCTCGTTCCCGCGGAGGCGGGAATCCAATATTATTAATTATAGATTTTTACTTAACTCTTTTAAAGCAGTCGCGAGTAGTTTTTCATTTGCGTATGTTATATAAAGCTTCTCTATTGCACGAGAAGAAGCTACATATAATAATCTTTTAGAGCGTTCTCTTTTTGTCTGTTCATCGATAAAACCCTCATTTGGCGCAACAGTTAAATATGAATAATTAAGAGCTATATCTGCGTTTCTTAATATCACAGTCCAGCCCTCTAAACCTCTGCAAGATTCATAATCAATTATTCTGACTTTATTCGGAAAACTCTTAAAATCTTTTCTAATATCATCATCATGGCCATCCCAAAAATCTATATTATTTGTTTTTAAATATTCAAAAAGTTTATTCTTATCAGGATCCGATTTGCTCTGCATAATTAATATTGACCATTTATCTCCACCTTTTTTCTCCGCTTCGTTTATGATTTTGAGTAGATTTTCGTTTTCAAAAAGTTTATCGTCTTGTAATATTTCAACAGTTCCGTCACCTAGCTCACTTTCCATTTCGTCATCAAGATAATCAGAAGAATCTAGCCCTTTTAATTTATTTAAAAGACTTCTATTAATTTTATTTGAAAACTTCTGAATTTTTTTGAAGTTTCTGTAATTAACACTCCTTGTCCTTTCGATAAAATCCTTCTTGTCATCAATTATACTAGGTCTTCGATTTTTTAGGCTTTGGTCTGGACTATCTATGCAAACTATTCTAGCTGAATTATCATTTAAGTTTAATAAAGCCTTAACGGCATCATCATCTAAATCCTGTGCTTCATCCATAAATATATAATTGTAATCAAAGTCTAAAATATATCTTGCCTCTTTTTTCCCCATTTGGTTGATGAATTCTGCAAGAGATTTCATTATATGGTTGTATTTTACATTATAGGAGCCCTCGGGCATTTTTGCATTAATCCATGATTTTGCTAAATCGTAACTATCCCATACTAATTGGTCAATATTAATGATTTTGAAAAGCTTTTTTATGTCGTTGTCTTGAAAAAAATTCTTATTAAAATTCTCAAAATAATAAACCACCATTCTATAAATATCAGTCGCTAAAGCAGTATTGTAAGTTAAAATTAAAACTTTTTTATTACTCGATAGTAAACGAATTGCTAATTTAATCAAACCAATCGTTTTGCCAGAACCAGCCTTACCTGTTATCAATAAATTACTGTTGTCAATTAATCTTAAATATTCTTCTATCTTAATTCTATTGTTTGCAATATTCTCCACTCTTTTTCTATCAAATAAACCCAATTCTATCGGTTTTTCCAGTCCGCTTAATAAAACTTTGAAGTTCTTAAAATTATCTTTAAAATCATTTACATTTACATGACTTGTAAACCAAGATACCTCGTTCCCTATAGCATATCTTTGCATAATACACTTTCCCAATATGTTTTCCAGTGTTAATTCTTCAAACAGCAATAAGAATTTATTTATGTGAGCATTTTCATAAGCATTTTTTAACTGAGGGTGGTTTTCGTTTATTTTAATATTGGGAAATGCAACGAATTTATATATCCATGTGTTACTCTTAAGGTTTGATTTTACGTAACTATTGAGTTTTTTTTGGCTAATGCTAACTTGATCAAGTGCGTTTTTTTCGCCATCTGTATACTTGACTATTATTTCATTGTTCTGCGTTAACCTAAAATCAGAATGACCCTTAACTTCAATTAAAATCATTAAATTATAAGCTTTCTTTTCGCCAAATTCAAACACTGAATTATTCTTCGGTTCTATAAATAAAAGGATTTCGCAATCCCTATCATTTCGATACATTAAATGATATTTGGGATAAATTAACCCATTACATTTGTTCTTTAAAGTCTCAAGTAATGTTTCGAAGACTTTTTTTTCGTCTTTATTAAAATCTTGATTTATATTTCCAATTGTCTCTAACAACTTATCTTAATTTGTAAAACTTATGTTTTCAGGTTTCAGTAATTCCATGCCTTTGAACTTAAGCAGCAATTGCGCATCAGTTACAACATCCTTCATGCAGTAGGTCTTTATCCGCTCAAGATCTTTATCGATCCAGTATGTGCTCCATACCTGGCTGCCATCAATATCATCTTTGGGTGATTCAATTCCGAACAAGGCTGCCAGCAGGTTCAGCGAGGTAAAATTTTTGTAATCGCCGAACTTCCACATATCCATAGTATCCAGAAGCTGCACTTCCCAAGGTTTTTTGCCCGCATTATCAAGCAGGTATGGTATCGGCAGCCCGTTAATGAGGCAGCGGCGGGCAATATAAGGAAAATCGAACTCTTTGCTGTTATGCCCGCACAGCATATGTTCATCAGAGCTGAAGCTTTTGTTCAGTGTTTCGGAAAAATCCTGCAGCAGCGCTTTTTCGTCATCGCCGTAGAATGCTTTTACTTTGAACTGCAGCCCTGTTCCGTTCTCAAAAAAATATCCCGCGCATATGCAGATGATCTTTCCAAACTCTGCATAAATGCCTGCACGCTGGTATAAACCGTCGGGGGTAAGCCCTTCTTTCAGCTCGCGCTGCATTTTTTTCTTCCACAGCTCTTTCCACCTATCCGGCACTTCGTCATAACTTGCATACTGTGGTACAGTTTCAATATCAAGCACCAGAACGTTTTTTATGTTTACTCTATCAAGCATATTTTATGATAACTGAAAACATCCATTAACAATACCGGGAACTGTAATATCTTCATCCAGTTCCTCCCACCTTAATGCAAATCCATCAAGCCTTAACTCAACCTTCTTAAGCTGTTGTTCACTTGCTGATTTTAGGATCCTGAACCTGTCAGCAGGAAAGCCAACGATCCTTCTATCTGTAAGCTCTACAAAAACCGTCCTTCCTTCCACCCACACCTTAACGGCGGCTGGCTCTACCTCAATGTGCTTATCTATTAGTGTGGAATTCATGATATTTTTCCTTAAGATATTCTAAATTTTCAAAAACTAATTTTTCAATTTCTCTTACTACTTTAGGCGCTAGACCCCTATTTCGGGATAATCTTACAGGGTCAAGCCAAAACTTACATTCACCGTCTGGGGTGCTAATATGAATATGAGCGGGCTCGTTCAATTCATCCGAATAGAAGTGGAATCTGAAAGATCTTATCCGCAGTACTGTAGGCATGATTTTAGAGTTTACAGAATAACTTAAAATGCATTTTCTATATGATTAATCTTCATCCGGCCGTTCTCATTCATTATTGCTGCAATATCGAACCTCTTTTCGTAGTCATCATATCCCTCATGCGTCATTAAAAATCCCTGGGCAGATTTTATCATCTGCTCCATCTTTTTTTCGGTTATTGATTCTTCCGGCTCACCGAATTTTTTGCTGCGGCGTGTTTTGACTTCAACAAACACCAGCAGCTTTTTTACATCGTCCTTAAATATCAGGTCGGTTTCGGCGCGTTCATACCGGTAATTTTCCGATACAAACTCATAGCCTAACGATTCAAAATATTTTTTCGCAAATCCTTCGCCGTGTTTGCCCAGCCTCATGATCTCGATCGCTGTTTCATATTTTACAGCCCCAGCTCAAGCTGGGTGATCGCCTTCAGCTTAAAGCTGCGGCGGTGAATATCCGTATAGCCAAACTCAAGTATCTCATCCATATGTGCGGCAGTACCATATCCTTTATGCGAAGAGAATGCGAAGTTGGGATAAACCTGTTCATACTCACACATGATCCTGTCGCGGGTTACCTTTGCAAGTATTGATGCCGCCGCAACAGAAAAACTTTTTTCGTCCGCCTTTATCACATTTTTCACCTGCGCCATGGGGTGACTGTAAAAATTTCCGTCCGCTATAATTATCCCCGGCGGTTCGGTCAATTTATCAATTGCTGCGGTCATTGCAGCTTTGGTGGCGTTCAGAATATTCAGCTCATCTATCTTCAGATTATCAACTATCCCGATCCCCCAGCAAAGCGCCGAAGAGGTTATCTCCTCAAAAAGTTCTTCCCTGTGTTTGCGGGTAATTTTTTTGGAATCATACACGCCTTCTATATATACATCGTCACTGAAAATTACTGCGGCAGCCACAACCGGCCCGGCAAGCGGACCACGGCCAGCCTCATCGAGTCCGCAGACAAGACGGCCGGTTTCCAGGCGGATCCTGCTATCGTACTCTATAATACCCCGGGTTCTTTCAGACGGATCTTTTGCCATTTTTCTCAGTTTGCCGGCGGATAATGCAGATTTTTGCTGTAAAAGAAAAATTTACCATTTTTACTTTGAATTTAAAATTCAAAAAGTTATCTTAATAACGTATTTTTCAGGGAATTTATCTTTTTCAATGGCAACTTAATGTTCATATTAACCTTAAAATATTTCTCATGATAAGGCACATACTGCGGGGATTTCTTAACTTTGTTCTGCCTGAAACATGCCTCTCTTGCGGAGAAAGTACATCTGAAAACGAAAGATACCTTTGCGGCAACTGTAGCTCAAAGCTTGAACCATATACGGATACTCATCCCTGGCAAAAGGAATTTGTAGAAGCAGGCATTATCGAAAATTCCATCAGCGCTTACTGGTTCCGCGAAGGTACGCCTATCCAGCCGCTGCTGCATGCAATGAAATATCAAAAGGTCAGATCCGCAGGCAGGCTGCTTGGTGAAGCGATCGGCAGACGGATAGCCGGAACTGCACCGGGGTTTGATTATATAATCCCTGTACCGCTGCATAAAGCCAAACAGCGCGAAAGAACCTTCAATCAAAGCCTCTGTATCGCTGAAGGAATTTCTGCCATTACCCGCACGGCAATTCTCGAAGGCGCGGTGAACCGTACACGCTTTACATCAACCCAAACAAAGCTCAATAAGGCCGAAAGGCGGGAAAACGTACTTCACGCGTTCGATGCAGACCCTGAACATATCGAAGACATCCGCGGCAAGAGGATCATACTTGCTGATGACGTTATAACAACCGGCGCAACTATTATTGAGTGCGCATCAGTGCTCAAGCGCTCGGGTGCCGGCGTTATATGGATATGTTCTGCCGCATATGCCGAGCTGAAACACACTGAATGAAATTTTTGACTATATTTGTATATTATTAAACAATTCAGAATTAAAAAACATTAATGAACAAAATACTGTTAGTATTACTGGCTGCTGTATTCCTGATAGCATGCGGCAAAAAAAATGAAAGCACAACCACCGACCCGAAACAAACCACAACCGAAAACAAAAGCACAGAAAGCAAAACTACAGACGACGGCACACTGAAATTTGCGGAGAAGAAATTTTTCAAATCACATAAGGATTGCAAACCATCGGATACATGTACTTATTTCCAGGTAAATTACCTTGAGGCGGTTTCCGGGAAAAACAAAGATAAGATCAATAAATTCCTGGTGGGCGAAGTTAACTGGTCACTTACTATGGGAGAAACTACCCCAACAACAATACAGGCGGCAGCGGATTCGTTCATGACAGATTATGTTTCTTTCAGGAAAGAAGTACCTGAATCAGCACAGTTCTGGTATCTTGAGTACACCATGATACAGGCAAACGAGATCCCGAAGATCGTTTCGCTTGCATCAACAATATCTTCGTACATGGGCGGCGCACATCCGAACACATATATGTCGTACTTAAACATCAATAAAGAAACCGGCGATACGGTTTCTCTTAACGCTTTGTTTGCTTCAGGCTTTGAAAAAAAGCTGAATACGCTTATTGATGCTGAATACCGGAAGATGAAAAACCTAAAGCCGGGTGATAACCTTGCTGATAAAGGCGACTTATTTGAAAATAAGATCGAGTTCAATTATAATTACACGGTAAATAAAGAAGGAAGCATAACGTTCTATTATAACCCGTATGAGATTTCCGCGTACGCTGTAGGTCCGATAGAAGTAACTCTATCGAAGGATCAGATATCCGGACTGCTTGCACCGGATAGCCCGCTGAAGTAATTTAAAATTTAGCATTAAACAAAAGGAGGCTGCTACGGCCTCCTTTTTGTTTTTGGGATATAAATCTATCTTCAATCGAATTTCTCACCATACCTGCTTTTCTTAAAGAATGTCTCGAAATCCTGAACTTCTATTATATCTTTTACGGCCTGTTTTTTATCTTCTGTATTTTCATAATACGCCTCGCAAATTTTATAACCCATAAAATATCCAAGGTCGCTCGGCCTGCCGATCGATTTATCACCGGAATAAAGCCACCTGGAGTTATCCGTACCATTCATCTCCTTTTTGAATTCTTTCCAAAGTCCCTTTTCGTATTTATTTCCGTAAACGTAGTGCGCAGAACCCAGCTCGTTACCCGTTACCATGGATGCAATAAAATCACACGCACCTTCTCTTATTGCCGAGCCGAGAAGAGTTTTCGGATTGCTTGACTGAAGTGTATGAATTGATTCATGCATAACGATCTGCTCTATATTTTCAAAATTCCCGACATTGCCTTTCAGCCAGCTGCTCAGCTCGTCTTTGGGTGAGTCGTCATCAGCGCACATCAGTTCTGCCCCTATCAGCAGCATGCGGCCGGAAACTGTTCCGCCGGTATTGAAGCATCCAATAGTGAAGTAAATATCAGGGTAATAAACATCAGGGTAGATCTCCCGGAGCTTAAGGAAGTAACCCTTTAGTTTTTCTTTAATGCCTTCAAGTTTTAGGGTGTTGCTTCTGATGGACTCAATATACTTCGGAAAAAGCTTCAGTACTTTTTGCATTTCCACGGAATTAATATTGCGAACTTTTGTAAACGCATCAAGTCCCGGGCTTCTTTTATCAAAATACAACTTTGAAATATCTTCTATGCTGCCGCTGGTTTTATAAACATCATACATAATCCAGAAGTTATCAATATCAGCGGTGATAATTTTCATGCTGCCGATATCTTTTCTTTTATCAAGGTTAGCCTGAAGCTTTTCTATCAGCGGTTTCCATCTGCTATCGCTGCGCATTTTTTCAAGATCTGTATCCGCAGAGATCCATTTTACATTTTCGTATCCAAGCTCCGGCAGCATCTCAAGTTTGCGAAAGGCATCATCCGGCCTGTTTAGTAATGAATAAACGCATGCTGCGTTGTAAACAACATCCGGGTTTGCCGGATCGATCTGCAATGATACCTCATATTTGTTTGCGCTGGCTTCGTAATCCTTCAGGTAATACAAAGAGTCGCCCTGTTTAGAGTATGTGGCCGCATCCTGCCCGAAAATTGAAGATTGAATTGCCGAGAAAATTAAAAGCACAAAGAATAATGTTTTCATTTTTTTGACTGTAATAAATGAGAATTAAACGGGGTGAGGGCTATCCCCTGTTATTTGATCTTAATGCTATCAAATATCCGTCAGGATCTTTGATGAAGAACATATCGTTATTTGTGTTTAGCGCGGAGGCGTAAAGCGGACCCGGCAGGATGGCAATACCTTTTTCTTTCAGGATAGCCCTTACTTTATCAAGCGGTGTGTTCAGCTCCATTCGGAATATCACTTCATCCTTGCTTACAGCATGAGGGCCGCTGTGATGAACAAGCAATATTTTCTGGCTGCCGAACTTGAGCGATGTTTCGCCGTTTCCGTTAGAAATATTTTCAACTCTGAATACATCCTTATAAAACGCCGCAGAGCGGTTAACATCCGTAACGCGGAGTATGAGATGATCTATTCCCGAAACAGAAATACCGCCGCCGGTTTGCTGCCTTCTGTATTCATCAAAATTGTGCTCAAGATGTTTACCCAGGTTCGCAAAGATGCGTGTGATCTGCCGTGTGTGCATCCTGCTTAGATTAACAACCTTTGATACAGCCTTCAGCCACAGGCGGTTACAGCTGATATCGATTTCCATGGTAAGCATGGTGCCGCCGCCGGATTCTTCGAAACGCCATGCGGTTTTGCCTATCCAGGCGCCATCAACGTAATCAATCGCGAGCAGCTTGTTGGTTTTGAATCCGCTCACCACCGATTTCCACTTCACAAACGGCCCGTTCTGCACATTGATGCGTGTGCCTATTATTGCAGGGTCAAGATACTCCAGCTCACTTTTTACCTCATGCGGCCACCATTTGCTGTATGAAGCAATATCGGTAACCGTGCGGTAAACATAATCCACCGGGTAATTCAGCAGCACGGAATCTTTTGCTTTAAGCTCTCCCATAAAACAAAAATAACTAATTATATTATTTCATATAAGGGATTTAACAAAGGTCAAACTGTTAACGTGCCACTATTGCGGAAATGCGGCTATTCAGAATTGGCGGGAATTATTGCAGCACCGAAAACCAATTCCAGCTATATAAGAAGCGTTTAAATCTGCCTGTTACATGGGCACATTGACTTCCTCGTAATAACAAACGGCGCCGTAACCCTTTATATAATACTCCTTCACATAGCTCATGAGCTCGCCCAGTGTTCCCTTGCGGCATAGCATCTGCACCTTGGTAATGTTCTTCTCGTCGGCATCGGTGGGGCGTGAGCCTTTAAGGTCTTCCCGTACACAATACACTATATCAAATTTTTTAATGTTCGGTATAAGGTGATCTGCTACTTCGGGTTTGGTAATAACATTCACCAAATAATGCACCGTGGATACTGTAAATTTCATAGTATTATATTGTTAAATTTCTATAAAAGGTTTTCGCTTTATTTGTTCTCGTTTTATCTGTTATACCCGTAATATATAATTCATTTTCGATATCCTCTGCCCACTTCATAGGATTTAACCTTATATAATCGGAAATATTCTCAAGCGCTCTATCAGTTCTTACGACATGATCATGAAAGTATCTTTGCCATTTAAAGTTTTCATATCCATTTATTTTTCTTATTTCTCTGGTCACGCCTGATTTATAAGACCCTATAACATCCTGAAGCCTGATGTTTTTCGTAGGCGTCGCGGCTTGCCCGACGCCACTTTCAGAAACCGCAGGCGTCACTGTTTGCTCAACGCCCATTAAATCATAAATATAAGCAACCATATGAATATGATTCGGCATTACAATGTTCTCGCCAATTTCAATATTATGGTAATGACCCGGTATATTTACAATTTCATTTTGCGCAATTATACCTGCTTCGTTCAGGATCATTTCATCACCGGAAATTTCACCGAATAAACATTTCCTATCCTTTGTGCATATTGTTACAAAATAAACACCGGGTTGACTGTAATTATATTCTTTTAATCTTAATGATTTGTATTTTTTAAATGGCATATAACATTGCTATTTGCAGGCGGGCAAGCCACGCCTGCTACAAAAAATGAATCATTTATCTTGTAGGCGTCATGGCTTGCCTGACGCCACTTCTGGCGGGCAGGCCCGACTGCTGCAAATTCTATTCGATTTCATTGCTTACTCCCAAAACGTCTCTGTGATCTTTCTAATGTACTTCAGCTCCGCTGTTCTTTTGATGATATCTATAAATCCCGGTTTGCGCGTTGAAGAAATCACAAGCCACTCCTTATCGCTGCAGCCTGAGCGGCCTTTGGAGCCCTTCATTTCGGCGGCTTCGGGGTCGATTGCCTTTACTTCTGCTAGTAATGAATCAACCGCAGGAATGCAAAACTCATAATGCGCGGAGCTTTTTTCGCCATTGGGATAAACCCTGTAACCTTCGTCATTAAACTGGCTGAGGTCAATTTTGATTTTATATTCATTAAATGGCGCCGTGTTTCCTTTTTCGTTTACCTTAATTTCAAACGGGTCCAGCCCGTAGCCAACAAGGTTGGCTGTATTTTCGCTGCCGAATATTATGCCATGCTTCAAAAATCCGAAAATGAAGACATTACGGTTTATGAATGATTCGGGTTCAAGGTTTGCTGTTGTTTTTAAAATGGGAAGTATATATCCATCCGGCATTTCAAGCACGTAATCCCAAACCTGATCATTACCCAATTTACTGCCATCGCGCGGCGGTTCATACTTCTGTAATTTTCCCGATGCGATTATTTTTTTATTTGCATTGGCTTCCAGATCGGAAAATATCCTGCATGTATCAATTGATTTCTGCGGTTCATAACCTGGCAGGAAATCAATCCCCCCGGCATCTATCCTGTAGCCGGTCATGCTTTGGTGCTCCGGGTTACTATCGCCTATTATGATACCGTAATATACCGTTCCGTAAATCATAACATCGCTGTTCAGGTATTCATCAAAGGGTATTGATTCGCCGTCAGATTTATCTGTATTTACAACCGGGATGGAGGTGCTATCGGCAAGCTGGATCTCATACTGCCAGAACATATGTCCCGCGCCTTTGCCTTTTTCCCATGGTGTGAACTTCTGCAGTCTGCCCACAATTATGGCCGGTGTATTCTTGAGGCGTTCAGCATCATTCCACGAGCGGCATGTATCGCCCATATAAGTAGAGCTGGATTCGCTATCCGCCTTCACGCGTGTATCCTGTGCTGAAATAAATATCAAGCCGAAGAGGGTAAGCAGCAGAAGGATTTTGGCGGAATTCATATTAATCTCCTTTTTTATATGATACTTGGCGGAAGGGCGGATTGTTTCGGGTTACACCCTAATCTTCAAGTAGGTCAAACGCATGCGTTTGACAATCATAAAGTTTTCTTGAACAGGCGGTCATAGTGATCCTTTGTTCTCGTGGTGCGTTCGAGGCTTGAAATATCTGACATAAATTCACGGTTTTCAAGATCATTCTTCCAATTTAACGGATTCATTCTAATGTAATCTGATATGTATTCCAGTTCCCTGTCATTTCTTACAATGTGATCATAAAATGAGGTCTGCCATGCAAAATGTATTTCCGGCGTTGTTTTGTGTGTTAGCTTTGAAACTGCTGACTTAAACGAACCTATAACTATCGATAACTTCTTATGCATTTTTTTAACTTGATCTGACCTGTTATCGTTCACAGACTTCTTTTCATTTTCGGTTGGAATAGATTTGACTTCAAGAGTGTCAAACGCATGCGTTTGACCTACAAGAAAATAATTAATTTCGCTTTTTGATCGAAAACTGTTTGCCATCCCACCTGTCATATGTTCCGGTATTGCATGCGCTATCGGTAAATGTGAACGTGCCGGTATAAGTAACGCCGTCGTTTTCATACTCGGTGTAAACCAGGTTGCCGTTCGGATATTCATCGCTGTAAAACAGCAGCGTGTAGCCGGTACCGTTATCCCAATACACACGGAAAGCCTTCGAGCTTTCACTCCACTCAACAGTACAGTACGCCTTGCCAACCGAATACCTGCCTTCCAGATCATAAGCTTTTTGTGAATAAGCATCGCGAGCTACAAAAATCAGAACCAGAAAGAAAACAGAGGCGAGTAGTTTTTTCATGTTAATGAGATTATTTTAGAAAAATAAAATTATCATATAAATGTTTTTTGGATTCTACGGCTTTAACATTTGCTTCTTTCATTGTAAGATTTTCGAAAAAGCAACCCCAACACGTTCTGATAATGATGGTTTCATTTGTTACTTCCTTCATTTTATCTAATATTTTATTAGTTGGAGAATAAAAATTATTATTGGTATAGTACTCAATCGCATCAACCGCCATAAGTCTAGTGACCGGATTTGGGGAATATAATAACTGTTCAATAATATTGATTTTTTTATAATGCACTAATTCAGCAAAAACTCCCAATCCTTTCGGTGCAGAACCGCCAACTCCGCAGCCAAAACCATATTCAAGATTGTTAGCGGGATCGTTGGTATTATCAACTTCTCTTTTTAAATCATCATCCGATTCATTTATTTCAATGTCTACTATTAAATCTTTTTTATATTTTAATAGTTGCTCTTTAGCTGAGTTTAAATAAACGCTATAGCTAAGCCCGAAAGGTTTTTTATCATATTTCCTAAAATTAATATTAACAGGAAACCTCGCTTGTTGAATTAGCGAATCGAGTAATTCATCTGATGGAATGTATTCAAACGTCTTACCATTTAAAGTTGCATACCTAAATCTAAAATTGAAGCTGATCTTAAACAAGAATATCTTATACGTAACATATCTTACTTCTAAGTCTTCGAGAAAATGCGAATAATATCTGAGCTCATTTCCAAGGTCTTCTATGTTCCCCGAAATCCTTTTTGATACTTTCTCCTCCTCGTAGTCTCTGATTGTCTTATATCTTCCGCATATTGAATCTACTATTCCGGGCTGTTTCTTTTCAAATTGTGCATCACTTGTGGTATCAATAGCTGAAAGAATTTCATTTATAATCGAAATGGATCTTAATGCCGCCCGGTTCTGTTGGTTTGGTGTGTTGTAATCCTGAGTTAATATCTGCGTTGAAATTAACATCACTATTATTGCTATGAATTTTCTCATAATTAACTTCTACTTCCCAATCTCCTTCACTTCAACTCCATCCTTCTTATCAACAACTTCCCACCCACGGGACTTCAGCTCATCGCGCAGCTCATCAGCCTTCTTAAAATCCTTCGCCTTCTTCGCAGCAATACGTTTTTCAACCAGCTCCATCACTTCTTCGGGAACGTTTGTATTGCCCGCTTCAATATCTTTATCCAGATCCAGCCCAAGCACGCGGTTAAAATCATTAACAAGGTTCATCTTTTCAATGCTTGTCAGCTTATCGTTACGGATAACGCCCCACAGCACAGCTAAGGCCTGCGGCATGTTCAGGTCATCGTTCACCGCTTCAAGGAATTTCTCCCTCTCGCCTTCCGGCATTGATGCGTCGCGGGAATCTGAATTTTTCCTTGCTTCATCGCGGATCTGCTGCACATTTTGTTTAAGCCGGTTCATTGCCGTCTTTGCCTGGTCAAGAATTTCCCAGCTAAACAGCAGCCGCTTGCGGTAATGCGTGCCTAAGCACAGATAGCGGTAATCCAATGGAGTGTATCCTTTATCGATCAGAGTCTTGACGCGTAAGAACTCACCCTTTGATTTGCTCATCTTGCCGGACTCTTCCTCCAAAAACGCGCCGTGCATCCAGTAATGAACGAACGGCTTGCCTGTGCATGCTTCGGATTGCGCGATCTCGTTGGTGTGGTGGATCGGTATATGATCAATCCCACCGCAGTGAATATCGAACGTATCACCAAGGAATTTTTTACTCATCGCCGAGCACTCTATATGCCAGCCGGGGAAACCTTTGCCCCAAGGTGATTCCCACTCCATCTGCCTTTTAGAATCTGTTTCCTTCGGTGAAAATTTCCACAGCGCGAAATCGGTTTTATTTTTCTTCTCGGTCGAAAACTGTATGCGCGAGCCCTCTTCCAAACCTTCTATATCAAGATTTGCAAGCTTGCCGTAATCCTTAAGCTTCGATGTATCAAAATAAACGCCGTCGCGGGTAATATATGTATAGCCTTTATCATCCAGGCATTTAACCATATCGATCTGTTCCTGAATATAATCGGTAGCCTTCGTGTATTTTGTTGGCGGCAGCAAGTTCAGCGCCTTCGCATCGTCAAGAAAGAACTGCGTGTAGTACTCCGCAATTTCCCAAACTGTTTTACCGGTGCGCGCTGAGCCTTTTTCCATCTTGTCTTCGCCTTCGTCGCCATCGGAAACCAGGTGGCCAACATCAGTGATATTCATTATATGCGTAACATCATAACCGTTGTAGATCAGCACACGCTTCAGAAGATCTTCGAACATGAATGTACGAAAGTTGCCGATGTGCTGGTAATCATAAACCGTGGGTCCGCAGGTGTACAATCCGGCTTTACCCGGCACAATTGGTTCAAATACCTGTTTTTGCCTGCCTAATGTATTAAATAAAGTGATATTCATAAGAACTAACTGTTCTGGACTAATAAATTATTAAGATTCTGCCCTCCCCTCTCCTTTGGAGAGGGGAATGCCGCACGACCGGTGCGGCAAGGGGTGAGGTCGTAAGATAACTTTTATTGTGTAATGGTTAAATAGAGAAAATTTTATCAGCTTTTAAGCTAAGTAAGTGACAGAAAGTATGTGAGCATGGACTTTGCTTATAACCCCTCACCCCCTGCCCCCTCTCCCGGGGGGAGAGGGGAGAAAAAACTCAAAATTTCGTTGTTCTCTTTCACCCGTTAACCAAGTGGGAGAAGGTTTAATACTTCACGTTTGACATCTGACGTTTCGCGTTTGACATTTCGCGTCTGACGCCTGACTTTCGCTTTATGAAAGTTTTCACTTTTTTTGCCTTTTTACTTTTCACTTTTTGCTTAACTTCGCAATTATAAATTACTATTAATATGAAAAATATACTGCTCGTTATTGTTTTTTTCTTTGTTGCGGCTTCCGCCTTTGCGCAAAAGCTTAAACCCGGATTTGATGCAAATGAATATGCCCGCCTGCTTGAAATGACCGAACGGTTCGCTGATACAACCAAGGTGCCGCCGGCTGATCCATATCCATTTGGGTGGACGCATGTGTTCCGCTCGGAAACCGTTGGGCTGGATAACCTGTGGGATATGTGGCTAAGCGGCGACTCTGTTGCGGTAATGAATATTCGCGGAACAATAGCCAGCGAAAAATCGTGGATGCTCGATTTCTACGCGCCAATGGTTCCTGCAGAGGGCTCGCTGAAATTCGGAAAGGAAATATTCACCTATAAGCTGGCATCGGATAAAAACGCAGCGGTGCATACAGGCTTCCTGCTTGGCATGCACTATCTTGCCCCATCAGTGATAGAAAAAATAAATGAGTACTACAACAAGGGTGTTAAGGATTTTATAGTTTGCGGCCACAGTCAGGGCGCGGCTATTGCTTACCTGATGCGCTCATACCTGCACTACCTGCCATACGGAACAATACCGGCGGATATTACCATTAAAACTTACAACAGCGCGGCGCCGAAACCGGGCAATCTATATTACGCGTATGATTTTGAATACATCACCCGCGGCGGCTGGTCACACCGCGTGGTTAACCAAATGGATTGGGTGCCGCAGATGCCGCCCAGCGTGCAGACAAGATATGATTTTAAACACAATGACCCGTTCACGCCGGTTGATTCAACCCTCGCTGCTAATCTTGGATTTTTCCCGAGGGTAATCATAGGGCTGATACAGAAATCGGTATTGGGTGATATGGATGACGCGCGCGATATATTGATGAAATATACGGGCAAAGAGCTTTACAAGGTGATCAAAACTTTCTTGCCTGATTTCCAGGAGCCGAAATATGTAAGCACTATGGATTACACCGTAACGGCATCGCCGGTAATACTAATGCCAACCGAAGAGTACAGGCAGAAGTTTGTTTCACCGGGTGGAATTGCCGGCGCATTTGTGCACCACATGATGCCCGCATATTATTTCCTGCTTAAGCAGGAGTACATGAAGTAATAAATACTCCGTTAATATAAACCGCGGGGGAAAATACAATGAAAACAAAAAGTAAATTCTTCTTTTCAATATTATTTTTACTTTGCACTTATCATCTTCATTTACAAACCCTTCATTCTGAAACAATACCGGCATATATCACGCCGGACGGTTATATATTTATTGACGCCGCGTTTAACGATACGGTTAGAACCAGGCTGATGTTTGATACAGGCGCGGGATTAAGCGTGGTATCGCAAAAATTGTTTAACCTGTTGAAGCCAACGGTTAAGCCCGCGGGAGTATTCACCGCTTTCAGGCATGACGGCGAGCGCCTCGATGGGGAGCTGTTTATTATTCCGAAGCTGACCATTGCCGGCCGTACGGTTTATAACGTAAAGGCTGCGGTCTATCCCCCGCTTGATGATTACGGCATTGAGGGAGTTGTATCGCTGAAAGAGTTCGAAAATACCGCCCTGACAATAGATTTCAAAAACAAAACATTCACAATTGAAACAGCGGAAAGCCTGCCGGCTATTGAAAACACCGCCGTGGCCCAAATCCCGCTGAAGCTGCACAGATTTACCGAAACCTCGCTGGATATATTCGTTGATATCTGTTTGAATGATAGTGTAAATATAGAAGCGGAGTTTGATACAGGAAGCGGTTATAATGCACTATTGATAAATCCATACTACATGAAGAGCCTCGGGGCCGATTCCTCAACAACGCCGAACAGACCATATGTAACTCCAACGGAAAAGAAAAGACTGGTTGATTATATTTCAAGCGCGGGCTCGCTACGATTCTGCGGAACAAGCTTTCCCGAAGTTCTGAATGCCGGTCTGATTTTCAGGCAGGGATTGATATACGAAGGTCTTATCGGCAGCGGTATGTTCAGGGACCGCAGCTTAACGATCGATATACCCAACAGCCGGATGCTTGTAAGATAATCTCCGTGCTTGAACAAACAAAAAACCCCGCCAATAGTAATTCCCCCTTTGAAGGGGGAGCATCTCTCTAATACACGTAAAACTGAAATTGCAGTATTATCTTTCATCCGCTTTGTTCTCAGATGGGGATGTTGCATACCGACAAATCTACTATCAGCGTCGTGAGCCTGAACAATAAAAAATCCCCGCTATAAACGGGGATTCTCTTCAACTCTACTATTTGTTATTTGATTCCTGCTATTTCTTCTCGTCTTTGTGTTCCTCTTTCGGATTGCACAATCCAACAATAGTATGGAATGTATCATGCAGCGCATTCAGATCGGTAAAGATTGCCTGGTCTGTACTGCCGGCTTTGATCTTCTCTTCCAGCGCCCTTGAATCAGCTTCCAGTTTTTTAGCTGCGTCCAGGATTTCCGGTTTATTGTATTCGGCGGGCACGGGATTTGTAACCATGCTTGATGCTGCACCCACCATCTCCCCGATGCGATCTTTAATTGGCTGGTAATTGCCTTCTTCTGCCGGGTGGAATGTCTGTGACATCACCTTATGGAAAGCCTCAAGCTCTGCCCATTTTTCGCCTGCATATGAAACATTTACGGCTGAAATGATAAATATAGCCAGGATAAACAATGATAATTTTCTCATATTTGTGTTCTTGTTTTGATTTTCGTTCATACAAAAATATAACAGCAGGGCTCATTATCAAATGCAAAAAGCGGTTCGGATTCGCAAAAAACAGGTAACTGCCTGATATATTAATCATATTCCGGTTTGATATATATCATAATACTTGCCAAACCAATTGTTTAATTTTGCTTAAGGCTAACTCCGTAAACCATACTGAAATTGTAATGAAAAACTCACTTTCCCAGATCGCAGATTTCATGAAGCTCCGTACATTCGCCATAATAGGTGTATCAACCAAAAAGAAAAAGTTCGGCAACTATATCCTGCAGCATATGCTTGAAAAGGAGCTGCACGTTCTGCCCGTACACCGCACGGCCGCAAAAGTTGACGGTATAAAGTGTTACCCTTCGGTTGCAGAGCTGCCTATAAAGCCTGATGCGGTTATACTTGTAGTTCCCCCGGCAGAAACCGAAAAAGTTGTGGTTAAGCTGCATGAAGCAGGTGTAAAAAACGTATGGATGCAGCAGGGCGCTGAAAGCAATAAGGCTATAGTTTACTGCCTGCAAAACGATATGAATGTAATAGCCGGCGAGTGTATCTTAATGTTCCTCGATAAACCCGGCTTCCCGCACAACGTGCACAAATGGTTCTGGAGCCTCGGGGCGAGGGGGTAGAATAATTCTATCTTTGATAAATATATTCATTTAATATTTAAGGGTTTAAATTTTTAGCGTTATATCTTTAACACTTCACAACTCTCTTATCAAGCGGAGTGAGAGGCGATTTAACGTTTCACGCCTGCCACCTGCACCTTGTAACCTGCAGCCTGCAACCTCACCCCAAAAACTCCCCCGCCCTCTTCATTATCCTTCTAAACGCCTCATCTGTTTGCTCCGCGTACTTAGGCGCTAGAGGGAATGGCGTTACATGCGAGTATTCATACGGGAAATCTTCCACATCAACTGTAATATCAATATCACGCATTTCGCCGCGAAGAGTGTTCATCACTTCAACCGGCGGCACCACGGAATCCTGCTTGAGCGCCACGGCATGTATCCGCCCTGCAGCACCGCGAAGTCTTAACTCCCGTAATTCCTTATTGTGGTGATATAGCAGCATGGATTTAAAATAACTTTCCTCGGGATGTTCATCGCTAAGGTAGTGATTAAGCCGCTCGGTACTCTTGAAATCATTGTTCAGCAGCTCAAGGTAATAGCTGCTTATTGCCGAAGCCGCATGCGCATCCAGTATGTATTTTGAAATGGGATACATTCTATCCAGCGTAGCCCCGCCGCAGAAAGTAAACAGCTTTGAATTATCTGTAAGTCCCCCGGCACCCGCCATAATAAGTATGAGCCCGAAGTACGCGCCGATAGAGTAACCGAATATATCGGCGGCAGTTCCTTTCGCGAAACCCGGTACCCTGCCGCGGCTGAGGTCATGCAGAAACATGGAAACATCAATATAGCTTTGTAAGCCGCTCCAGAAGAAGCGCTGGGGATTAGCCTCAAGCCTTGAGCTTATTGCCGCATTTACAAACGATGTGTGGCTGTTCAATTTGCCCGTCCGGGCGCGCTCCTTCGCAACGCGATTCATGGATTTGGCATCTGACCAGCTTGCCGGCGCGCGATCCATATGAAATGCCAGCGGGAAAAGTATTACCGGCTTGCCTGTGGATCTCAGCAGACTGTAAGCCCATGGCAGGTATTTATCCCACCTCTTTTCGTTGAGTCCGTGGAACAGCAAAATTGCGTTGTTAGATAAGAATGTGTTTCCCGGTTCTGCAGGATCAATGTTGTTGATAATTATATATTCAAAACCCTCGTTGCATGTGAATTCGCTATCGTGGGTGTGAAGTATCGATCCTTCCCCCGTTTCGGGCAGGCCTTCATAGGTTGTTTCGCCCGGAAATTTTTTATCATGCTTAGGACAGTAATAGCTTTTTCTGCCCGGCAATACGGCTGCACCTTTGGAGTGAAATTTGCTGCGCGTTATTTTTATTCCTAAGGCGGGAATATTGATCTCCCTTTCTGCCGAAGCAAACTCCTGTTTAAGTAGATTGTATAGTTCCAGGTAAGGTAAATTTTTCATATCAGTAAATTTATATATTTTAATGCCGTGTTAAAAACCTGTTATCTATAATATCAAACCTGCAACATGAAACCTGCAACATGAAACCTGCAACATGAAACCTGCAACATGAAACCTGCAACATGAAACCTATCTCACGCCAGAAGCCCTACCGCTTTTTCTATCTGTTCGGTTGTGCCCATGAGTACAATTGTATCGCCTTCCAGCAGCAAAAAATCTGCCTGCGGATTTGGTATATGCTGCTCCTCGCGAATTACAGAAATTACTGTGGCGCCTGAATTTGTCCGGATGCCGAGCTCGGATATACTCTTTCCCTTACCTGTGCATTTACCGGTAATTGTGAATTTATGTATATCAATTTCCGCGTACATTTCCCGGTTGATCTTATCTGATATCCGGGTGCTATCGGCGGTGTTTTCTTCGGGCGTACTTTTATCGCGTATCATCGCGTATCGTTTGCTGTGCAGCACGCTTAGCTCGCGGTTAATTGATTCTTTGCTGTAACCGTAGGCTGTCATTACCTTCGCCAGTATTTCGATCGAGGTTTCGTATTCTTCCGCAAAAACTATATCCGCCCCAAGCTCATACAGCGCGTCAATTTCGGTAACGTATTTGGTTCTGGCTATTATAAGTATCTTCGGGTTCATAAATCTGGCAGTCGCAACCGCGTGATCTATAACCAGCGAGTCACTGATAGCAAACGTAATTACCTTAGCGGTTTTTATGGCGGCTGATTCCAATATCTTTCTTTTTGTAGCATCTCCGTATATAACGCTGTGTCCTCTTTTTTCGGCTTCCTTAACGTTATCGGTATTAAGCTCTACTATCATGAATGGTATTTTCCTGCTATCGAGCACTTTAGCCAGATTCCTGCCGTTGAGTCCGTAGCCAACAATTATCACATGGTCCTCCGGCGGTTTTTTTGAAGTATCGGGCTGTGAATTAAGCTCTGTCTTTTTTTCTTTGCGTTTCAGCCAGCCGCCGATAAAGCTGCCCTTTTCGGCCTTCGTTGCAATGCCCGGCGAGAGTGAAAACGCGAATGGCGAAAACATCATCGTGAGTATTGAAGCCGAAAGGAATAGCTGGAACATATCTTCGCTTAAAATTGAGTAACCAAGTCCAAGCTTTGCCAGCACAAACGAGAACTCACCCGCCTGTGCGAGTCCCATCGCGGATATAACCGCAACCCTGAACGGGTATTTTAAGAACAATACAAATATCAGTATCACAAGTGCCTTCAGCAGAAATATACCCGCGCCAAACATCAGCACGTTTGGAATGTGCGTCATAGCGAAATTAACATTCAGCAGCATTCCCACCGATATAAAAAATATGCTGTTGAAGCTTTCTTTAAACGGCAGAATATCCGCAACCACCTGGTGACTGTAACGCGATTCAGAAATTATTAGTCCTGCTATAAATGAACCAAGCGCCAGCGAAAGACCGAGGTAGTTTGTCAAAAATGCCATTCCAATACAAAGGAAAAGTGAAGTAAGAATGAAAATTTCTTTAAGCCGCGTTTTTACAATTACATTGAGTATAAAGGGCATGATCTTGCGGGCGGTGAAAAATATAATATTTATTGATACGAACGCAATACCTGTCTGCAGCAGGTTCGCCCCGATATCCGAGCCTTCTTTCACCGCAAGTATAGGGGTCAATATTACCATCGGCACTACGCACAGATCCTGGAATAGCAGGATTGCAAGCTCAATTTTGCCGTGGGGTGAATCAAGCTGCTTTTTATCCTGCAGCAGCTTCAGAACAATTGCAGTTGAACTGAGCGAAACGATGAATCCGAAAAATAATGATTGTGCAAATGTAAGGTTGAACAGAAGCGCGATACCCATAACCACAATAATTGTAAATACTACCTGTCCGCCCCCGGCAAAAAGTATCAGGTTTTTTATGCGGTTGAGCTTTTTTATGGAAAACTCGATGCCGATAATGAACATCATCAGTACGATACCAATTTCGGCAAGCAGCTCAATATCGTGGGTATCTTTAATTATCCCGGTTGTATACGGACCGATAATAATGCCCGTCAGTAAAAAACCAACTACCGATGGAATTTTAAGCTTACTGCAGATAACAATTATCACAACTGCAGAAAACAGAATTATAACTATATCCTGGATTAACTGCACTGTGCCTTCGCGTTCTTTTTCATGATAATATCTATCCCGGGTAATGTGGTGGATGTTAATTATTTAAAGCCTATAACTGCTGATACAGGTGAAACAATTGTGAATGGTGTTAAGTTTTGTCTTGTTCTGCTTTTGCTCCTGCTTTTGCTTTTGCTCCCCTCCTTTGGATACCGCGCAAGCGGGATCAAGGAGGGGCAGACATAACGAGCGCCAGCGAGTTATGGCGGGGTGGTTTAGTCTTAGCTTCTTTAACATTCAGAAACATTCAACCACCCCTGATTCGGCTAATGCCGAATCTTTCCCCTCCTTACCAGCTGCTAGCGCAGCTTCAAAGGAGGGGAGCTTAAAGCATAACGAGCCCTGGCGAGTTATGGCGGGGTGGTTTATTCTTAAGCTTCCTAAATACACAGAAGCATTAAACCATACTCCTGTTCTACTAATCCAAAATCTTTGCTCCTCTCCTTTGTGATACCGCGCCAGCGGGATCAAGGAGGGGCAGACATAACGAGCGCCAGCGAGTTATGGCGGGGTGGTTTGGTATTCGTTTCTACATCATTCAGAAGAACTAAACCACCCCTGATTCGGCTAATGCTGAATCTTTCCCCTTCTTACCTGCTGCTAGCGCAGCTTCAACTGCCAGGGCAGTCCAGAAGGAGGGGAGCTTAAAAAACGTTCATACTTTTTTGAAGCATGCTTTTATTTTTGCTAACACTTCATCGGTCATTTCAAAAACTTCCGCATTTTCAAACCTGATCTCTTTTATTCTCAAACTTGCTAAATATTCCGTCCTTTTTTTATCTTTCTCAATTCCCTCCTCGGTAAAGTGCGGCATGCCATCCAGTTCTATACTTAGTTTTTCAGAAGGACAGTAGAAATCAACAACATAATTGCCAATACTGTGCTGCCTTCTGAATTTTCTGCCGTCCAGTTTCCCATTACTTAACCTAGTCCACAAAAAAGCTTCTGCCGGAGTCATTTCTGAACGAAGCTGCTTCCTCCGATTTTTAAGCGTTTCAAGATTATGAAGTTTATTCTTATGCATCCTGTTATCTTTTGCTCCCCTCCTTTTATGTTAAATAGAAAGCCTCAAATAATTGTTTAAGATTTTTTTAAATATTGTTTTT
>JACSRQ010000036.1 GCA_014879675.1 Ignavibacteria bacterium | reverse complement strand
AAAACGGGTATAATCCGCCTTCTGCAAATACTCTTTGTTCATCTGCTCAACCCTGTCCAAAATACTAATAGAATTAGAATTTGAAAACTCCTCTGCGTCAACTATGAACATGATGGTTTGACGCAGGGGTATATTTATTTCATCATATTGTTGTAAATTTCTCAGTGGAATTTACCTTTTAAAAGAGTTAAATTAATCCATCAATTAATTATATAATTTCGGAGGTAATAATGAATAAGTTATTCTCAATTGTAATTCTTTTGTTTCTATTATCACCATTTTTATATTCCCAAAGAATACTGCTTGATGAGAATTTTGAGAATTCTGGCTTGACCCCGCCGGATAGTCTGCCGAATAATTGGGCAGCTGTGAATCAGGATAATGGTGGAGGAGCTGGCCGCGAGACATGGGAATGCAGGGATTCAGGGGTTGTTTATCCTGCTGGGTCAAATGTGCTTTACAAAACAATGGCGTATAACAATAGCAAAAGGTCATTGACAATTGGTTGGGTAGCTGGTGATCCTGTGGCTGATGATTGGGTATTTACCCCGACGATGCCAATTCAAACCGGTGACAGCTTAATATTTTATATGATTCTTGGAAGTCCGATTTTACCGGAGTCTGTAGGTGATATGGGCATAGGCAAAAACAATCTTGACGGCGGACCACCTTACATCGATACAATGCAAGTTTGGGTATGCGTAGACCAAGATCCTGCTGCTGTAGTAATGAAACTACAGACGATCAGAAGTTTAGATTCTAATAATGTCTTTACAAGATATGCGTTTGATCTTAGTGCTTTCAACGGGCAAACTGTTTGCATTGCATTCAGGTACTTCATGAATACAACTGCAGACGGACTACTATGTTACATTGACAATGTTTTTGTAGGAAATCACAGTACAATCGGAATTCAACAAATTGGAACTGAAGTACCAAATAATTTTGAGCTTAAACAGAATTATCCGAATCCGTTCAACCCGGTTACAAACATTGAATTCAGCATCGTGAAGTCAGGTTTTGTGAATCTGGTAATATTTAACGCAATTGGTCAGCAGGTTACAACGCTTGTTAACCAGGATATGAAAGCAGGCTCGTATAAGTATGATTTCAACGCTTCGGGTCTGCCCAGCGGTACATATTACTACAGACTAACATCAGGTGATTTCACACAGACGAATAAAATGATTCTGGTGAAGTAGTTGAGCAGGAAGAGTAGGTGAAGTAGTTGAGCAGGATGAGTAGTTGAGTTGGTGAGTAGGTAAGTAGTTTATTAGAATGTCCGGTACGAAAAGTGCCGGGCATTTTTTTTTGTACATTCGCGATATAGCGATACCAAGTTTCATTTCCCAAACTGGAGTTTGGGAAAGAGGATTTTGAGATTGTACACATAATTCCCCTCTAGAGAGGGGTGGCGCTTTAGCGCCGGGGTGTGTTCAGTAGAAAAAGATTGAGTAGGTTAGTTGGCGAGTAGTTTTTGATTCCCCTTTTGAGAGGGGTGTGTTCAGTAGAAAACATTATTCCTTTCCCAAACTGGAGTTTGGGAAAGAGGGGTAAACAAGATCTTTTCGATTTTTGAAAATTATCCTGTAGAGACGACCCGGTGGGTCGTCTCCTGCTAGAGTTTTGATAAAAATCCGGAGCTTTGGAAAGAGGATTTTGAGATTGTACACATAATTCCCCTCTAGAGAGGGGTGCCCCGATGAACATCGGGACGGGGTGTGTTCAGTAGAAAAAGATTGAGTAGGTTAGTTGGTGAGTAGTCTTTAATTCCCCTCTGGAGAGGGGTGGCGCTTTAGCGCCGGGGTGTGTTCAGTATTGCTTTTCAGAACTGGAGTTTGGGAAAGAGGGGTTCTCTACTCACCCACTAGTCTACTCATCCTACTTACCTACTCCACTACTAGCCTACTCACCCACTCACCTACTCACCTACTCTACAACTTCCTGCTTTCTCAGGCATCTTATCATAAATTAAGGTCAATTATTGCAGCGTGCGCTGGATTGCCTTTTTCTCATTTAATCAAAAATTTGACCGTTTTTCATTGAAACTCACTAACTTATTAAATATATTTGTCTTTCATAAAATTTTGCAAAATACATGAATTATAAGAGACTTAATTATATTTTTGCAGGGATCGTATTGCTTATTTCTGCAATTACTTATCTCTACACTATGCAGAAAACCCTCTCTTTTTGGGACTGCGGTGAATTTATAGCGTGTGCATATTCGCTTTCAGTACCTCATCCTCCGGGAGCGCCGCTGTGGATATTGCTTGGCAAGCTGGCAACTTTGCTGCCTATAGGCTCTAATCCCGCTTTAAGGATGAATGCGCTCGCGGCAATTAGCTCGGCGTTTACTGCAACATTCCTCTACCTTGTAATAGTCTCTGTAATAAAAGTATGGAAAAAAGAGATCCAGACCAATTGGGATGCGATCTTAATTTACAGCGCCGCGGCAATAGGAGCGCTTTCATTCACTTTCAGTGATGCGGAATGGTTCAACGCCAACGAATCGGAAGTTTACGCATTGGGCACAATGCTTGTTGGTTTATGTATATGGCTGTTAATGTACTGGTGGGAAAAAGCCGATGAAAAAGGCAATGAGCGTATTCTGCTTCTTGTAGCATTCATTGTCGGACTTTCGCTCGGTATCCACTTATTGGTTGTGCAGGTATTGCTTGTTGCCGGATTCATATTTTACTTCAGAAGGCACAAGTTTGAGCGCAAAACATTCATGATAGCATTTGCAGTTTCATGCGCGGCATTCATTGCCGTTTATCCGGTAGTTGTAATATGGTTCCCAACATGGCTAGGCGGCGATATTAAAGCTTTCAAAGTTGAAGATAGCGGATTTGTTACACTGCTTGCCGCACTGATAGCCCCGGCTTTGATATACGGTATTTACTGGGCAAACAAAAACAAAAAACAAACACATGCGCTTGCTTTTTCAGCGCTATTCTTAGTCATATTAGGATATTCAATTTACGCAGGTGTTATTTTGAGAGCACGTGTTGACAACCTGCCTATAAATGAAAATGACCCCAAAGATCTTCCGGGGCTAGTATCATACTTAAGCCGTGAACAATACGGCGATGCACCGTTCTGGCCGAGGAGATACTCCCAGGAGCCGATGCACAAAAGAACATGGGCAAACTATACTTCTGATATGGATTTCATGTGGAAGTACCAGATCAACCAGATGTTCAACCGTTACCTTGGCTGGCAGTATATCGGCAGGGAAAGTTACGACCAGGATACCGGGATCGGCTGGGATGCATCATCCGGTACGAAGATGTTAATAATTATCGGGCTGAGCGCACTCCTGCTTGCCTCGATGTATTTTTATTCATCTCAAAAATATATGTATAGCCTGATAAGTGTAATTTTACTGCTGGTGGTGGGGGCAGCCGGATTCTGGTCAACGGCCTTCAAGGCGATACCATTCCTGATCGGACTGTTCGGGTTATTCTACCACTTCCGGAAAGACTGGAAGCTTGGGCTTACATTCCTGTGGATGTTCCTTCTGATGGGTATATTCACAGCATTATTCCAAAGGCAGCAGGATCCGCAGCCCAGGGAAAGAGATTATTTCTATACCGGCGCGTTCTTCGTTTATTCGCTCTGGATAGGTATTGGTATCATGGGCATACTCGAACTGATCCAGGAGAGCTTCAGGGAGTCAGGCGCAAGCAAGATGCTTTCAGGCGCTGTACTTGTTATCTGTTTGGTATTTGTTCCGGGAATGATGTTCAAAACAAATTTGCATTACAATAACAGGAACGATAACACAGTTCCTTTTGAATACGCATATAATCTGCTCCAGGGTATTGATAAAGACGCGATACTTTTCACAAATGGCGATAACGATACATTCCCTCTTTGGTACCTGCAGACTGTTGAAGGCTACCGGACAGATGTAAGAGTGGTTAACCTCAGTCTTTTAAATACCGACTGGTACATTCTGGAGATGAAAAACTCTATGCCTTACGGCTCATTGAAAGTACCGATCAGTTACTCTGATGACCAGATCAGGCAGCTTCAGCCTATCCAGTGGGGTGATTTCAAGGCGGTATCTGTAAATGTTCCGCCAACTGCATACCCTGATAGTCTAAAGAGCCAGGGACTCACACCTGATAAGCTTTCATGGAGAATGCCATATACATTCGCTTCCGGAAATGTTAAGGCAGTAAAGGTTCAGGACCAGATGATATTTGATATCGTGAAAACGAACAACTGGCAGCGCCCAATGTATTTTTCGGCAACAGTTACCGAAGATAATTTCATAGGTCTTGATGAATACATTGTTCAGGAAGGTATGAGCAAACGTATTGTGCCGTTCAAGCCTGAAATGCCATCGCAGTTCAGGGTCAACGCTGAAAAGATGTGGAGCAACTTTATGGTAACCCCGGCGGGATTTTCAAAAACACCGCAGGACGGATATTTCTTCAAGAATTTCCAGAACCCTGACATATTTTTTAACCAGGTAGAAGTGAACGCTGTACAGAGCTACCGCTCACAGTTCCTCACGCTTGCTTATGAATATGTGAACCGCGGCGATAAATCTAAAACCAGCCAGGTTTTAGACAGGATGGAAGAAGTATTCCCCAAAAATGTTGTCCCATATGATTACAGGATATTGTATGATGTTTGTATGCAGTATTTCCGCGCTGATAACAAAGCAAAATTTGACGAGCTCTCACCGATAGTTGAAAAAGAAGCGCTTGACGCATTGAAAAAGAATCCGAATGATATTCAGACATTTTGGAATCCATACAAGCTGCTTATAGATATATATGAAGCTCGTGCTGATTATAACAAAACACTTGAGATTCTTTACCAGCTTGACAGGATCTCGCCAAATAACCCTGAGGTAAAAGGCAAGATCGAAGCAATGAAGCTTAAACAGCAGGGCAAATAGTAACTAATAATTCAGCGGCAGCATTAACTGGTTTAATGCTGCCGTAATTTATATACGCGGTCAGTGCCTCCCAAAAAACAGCAAAAAAATTCACAGGCTAAAACAGTAAAAAAAACAGGCGGACCGGATACAAGAGTATTCGGTTTTGCAGCATTAGGCTTGCTTGCAATTTTGCTGTATTACTACGCAGCAAGCTTCATCTTTATACAGGATGATTCATTTATCACCTACCGCTATGTTAAAAATTTCACAGATGGCAACGGGCTGGTATTTAATATCGGCGAAAGGGTTGAAGGCTACACCTGTTTCCTGTGGGTAATGCTGCTTGCCGGGGTTAAGCAGCTGGGATTCAATTATATTTCTGCCTCTCAAACGCTTGGCATCATTTCATCTCTGCTTACACTGCTTTTTACATTTTTAATATCGGTAAGAATATTCCCGAAAGATAGAGGCACACTTTACAATTTTGCATTTAGCATAATTGCTGTTATAATGCTTGCCTCAAACGGCTCGTTCGCTTATTGGACGGTCAGCGGAATGGAAACAGGGCTTTTCGGTATGCTGGTTACTTTGGGCATATTCTTATACTTGAAGGAATTAAGACAACCGGACCTGCAAATACCATGGTCATCGGCGGTTTTACTGCTTGCATCGCTTACAAGGCCGGAAGGAAATATCATCTTTGCTGTTACAGTGCTGCACAAAGTAATTATTGTTCTGCGCGCACCCAAGGGTGAAACAGGCAGCGCTTTCCGTATGCTTTGGAGCAAAAAAAACCTCACATGGGCGGCAATATATATAATCCCTGCAATCATCTACATGATATGGCGATATTCATACTATGGGTACCTTTTCCCAAATACATTTTACGCCAAAACGGGCTCTTCGCTTGAATATTTTAAAACCGGCGGTGAGTATCTATGGGGATTCCTGCAGGCTTACGGCGGTTACGGAGTTTTGGCAGCAGTTTCGCTCCTTACACTTCGTGATAAAAAAAGATTTAACGAGTATCTTTACCTTGTAATGGTATTTTATATTTTCTGCATCTACATAGTATTCGTAGGCGGCGATGTATTGAGGCCAAACCGGTTCTTTGTGCCGCTGATGCCGGTATTTTTCATTTTGGTACAGGAAGGCCTCAACCAGATAGCTGACATGCTTGATAAGAGCAAGGAAGCCGTCATGGGCGCAGTAGTTGTTCTGCTGGCGGTACTCGGGCTTTCGTACTACACTTATAAGAACGAGTTCGAAACAATTAAGCAGTACAGCGTGCTGGAAAATGGCCTAGTTGAGAAAATGAAGCTGACCGCAACATGGCTGAAGAATAAACAAACACAGGCAGGCAGGCCGCTTGTAGTGGGCGCAACTACAATAGGCGCGATCTCGTTTTATTCGGAAGTAACACTGATAGATATGCTTGGGCTTACTGATAAAGAAGTGGCCCACAATCCGAAACCTATCCCGGAAATTTCCAGTAAAGATGTTGGCTGGAGAGAGCGGAATTACAATGTAGATTACGTACTTTCACGCAAGCCTGATTATATCCTGTTTTCAACAAGCCTTAAGCCAAGTGCATATGCTGAAAGAGGGCTCTTTACCAGCGATGAGTTCATCAAGTATTACTATCCTTTTGTAATGACAATGAAGGAATACGCGTTCAATGATATCATTTATAAGCGCAAGACGGATGAAGAGGCTTCATTAAAGCCGCAGCTTCCGCCGAATCCGAATTACCAGAAGTCGTTCGTTAACCTGCTTAACCAGGCAATGAACACACAGAAAGATAAGAATAAACTGCAGGAAGCAATTGAGCTGTATAACAAGTCGATACAGGCAGGACCCTCCGGATGGGGATTGCCCTACCAGATGATGGGAGAGCTTTACATTCAAACCAAGAATACGGAAAAGGCTAAAGAAAATTTCGAAAAGGCAATTGAGTTTGACGACCAGAATATACTTTCGCACTATTACATGTACAATATCAGCAGGCAAACCGGTGATACAGCCGCGGCAATGATGCACATCGAAAAACTTAAGAAGTACGCACCGGATATGTTAAATCAATAGAAAGAAAGCAGCACGGAAATGGGTTTATTCAACGACGTAAAGATATATTTTAAGATGATGTTCAGCTACAAGCCCAAGACATTCTGGAATGAGCTGCTGACAAATTCATTTGACTTAAGGGGTGTTGGTCATTACAGGATGAGCAATGAAGAGAACCTAAAGATGTATGAAGAGAAAAAGGCTATCATTGCCGCAGAAATGAAGAAGAGCGGTGTTACCATAACCAAGGATACAGCAATTATTGAAATAGGTATGGGCGTTGGCTACTGGACGGATTACTTTAATTCACTTGGCGCGGAAAATTATACAGGTAACGATATTGCCGAAATTGCAGTAACCGAGCTGAGTAAAAAATACCCGCAGTACAGTTTTATACAGGGCGATATAAGCGAAGTCAAGCTTCCTGAAAATAAGTTCGATCTTGGTGTAATGATAGATGTAACCCAGCATATAACCGATGATGACAGGTTCAACAAGGCAATGGATAACCTGTGGAAGTCGCTGAAAAGCGGCGCATTGCTTATGATAACCATGTGGGACCCGAAAAAAAATGTGTATCTATCCAACAAGCTCAGGCTCAACAGGATAGAAAAGCCGCGCGGACTGGACAGGTATCTCGCAATATACGGCAATAATGCCGAAGTACTTACGAAGGTAGATTTTAATGACAAGTACTTCATGATAATCAGAAAACCTTAAGCAGCGGCCAATGAGAATTCTCATCAATGCGTTATCAGGCATAGGTGATGCGATAATGTTCTCGCCGGCACTCGCACTGCTGAAAAAACACTCCCCTGCCTCGCAGATTGATATGATGGTAATGTTCAAGCAGGTAGAAGACCTTTACAGGCTTAATCCCCACTTAAACAATATCTACTTCATCGATTTCCTCAAGCAATCAAAGCTGAAGTCACTTAAGCAAACCCTTGATGTGCGCAAGAATAATTATGATGCTTCGATAAATGTGTATCCCTCGAACCGCAGGGAATATAATTTGATACAGCTTTTAACCGGCGCGAAAGTTAAGGCAGCAACAAAGTACAACCATTACTCCCGTTCTAATTTTGACTTTCTGAATACCGAACTGAAGCAGGAAGTTTTGAACAGGCATAATGTGCTGGAGAATTTCGACCTGGCGAAACTCATTTTTCCTAACATGCAGGAAAGCGAGCTTGGTAAGATGGAGATATTCCTTTCAGAAGAGGACCGCAAGTTTGCAGTCAATTATTTGTTTGAGAACAACCCGGATGGTAAGCCATTGATTGGATTTCATGCAGGCTCGGCAACATTCAAGGGACATATAAACAAGCGCTGGTCTGCTATCAAATTCGGCTCATTAGCCAAGCAGCTTTCGCAAAAATACGGCGCAAAGATACTGCTCTTCGGAACAGAAACTGATGTGAACGAGCTGATAATGAAGCTCGGCGGCGAAAATGTAATGATCCCCAAAACAGGCAACCTGATGCAATCGCTTGCGCTGGTTGAAAAGTGTTCAATATTTGTAAGCAATGATTCAGCCTTGATGCATCTCGCAGCTGCGCTGCAGATACCGCAGGCTGCAATATTCGCTTACACCAATTACCATGAGCTTCATCCATGGAAGAACACTCACGTAATTTGCCGCACGGAGCTTGACTGCTCGCCGTGTTTTTTTAACTCTCCGAAGCCTGTGAATTGTATCTACAAGGGTAAAGATGAGTTCAAATGTATTAAGCTCGTTGAAGTAAGCGATGTAATGACAGCATGTGAAGCGTTAATCGAAGAAATTCCACGTAATATTGAATCTTGAAATTGTATTTAAGAATCCCCCTCTATCCATGAACGGGTACAATCCGGTGTTATAAACAATCCTGTCTAATATATTTTCAAGTGTAAGTCCAAATGTAGCCTTGCCAATCTTTCCGGAAATATAAAAATCCAGCGTTGCGTTAGCCGGTACCTTAAGTTGATTCCTGTTTGGATAATATCCACGCGTGGTGTAGTAAAGAGTATTCAATTGACCGCTGTAAAACATTGCCAGGTACTCTGACCAGAATCTGCTTGTCAAACCAACTTTATACTCCAGCTTATTTTTAAACGCATTATCCTCGAATACGAGATTTATTCTGCCGGAGTTCTGGGGATTAGTGCTGTTTGTACTGTTCCTGAAGTTGTAGTTGTGGTTTGCACTCAGCCTGAACTTAAACACTTTAAGCTCAAGCTTGTTGTTTATTCCGCGGTACACATCATTGAATGCATAGTAATAGAACTCAGAGCCTAAGTTGAATACGGGGTTAAAAATATTTCCCGAAAATGAGAAGTAATCATACCTGTGGTTATATGTTCCTTTAAACCTGTATTTTGTATTTTCGTTCAGCTTATTTTCATAAACTGCCCTGCCGCCCGCATTCAGATATATAGTTGTTCTGGAATCTGAGTTATCGGGGAAGTCATGAGAATATGCGTTGATGAATCCTGAAACCAAAAGATTCCTGTATTTGAGGCTAAGTTCCTGCATTAAATTAATGCTGCCATTATATATATGAAAAGATGGGCTCACAACCTGCTGGTCGATCTGCCTGATAAGGTATGAATACTCCCCTTCTGAATTAGATGTTACCGAAAGATCATTGTTCACCTTGAACTTAAACTGCTGCTGAGCTGTTACGCCATAATTTATCCAGTGGTAAACATCTCTTCGCTCAGAGGAAAATGGATTTATAAGATTGATGATCTGGAAATACTCTCTCAGCGAATTGCTTACAAAAAACTGCAGCTTTGAAAATGAAATTTTTCCCGCAAGCAGAATCCCGCCAAGATCTACATCAAATCTTTCTCGCCTTTCATGCTGGCGGTCATAAAACACAACAGCTTTTGCGGCATCAAAGAGGTCATCTTTACTGCCGAAATTCACAGTATCGGGATTAATACCTTCGTTCAGTTCCCTATCGATCATTGAATAGTTCACTTTGAGGAAAAAATTCAGCCTGTTTGAAGGCGCAAATGTTAGATTAAATCTGCCCAGCCATTTATCGAATGCGCTGTTAGTATAATGCCCGTCGTATGAATGTTTCGTAATACCGAAATTAAAATTCAGCTTGCTGAAAAAATTCTGATGGAAGTTTCCGTCGAAGTATAGATTCTCATACCTATCCTGAAAAAAGCTTATTTCTGTATATGGACGGAACTGGAACAGCTCTCTTTGTATGATATTGACAGTATTTTTATAGTCATACCTGTTATTGTTATAACCGTCAGAAAATTCCATTTCAGATATTTCGTTCCTTGAAAGAAGGTTCATGTCTGCGTAACCATCGAACATGTCGTTAATGGCTCTGCCATTGCGCAAAACTCCGGTTAAGTGAGGTGCGAACTGGTTGAATGTAAAGGGATTTAGCTGGCCTACATCCATGTAATACAGATAGTAGCCGGGTACATAGTTCAGAATGTCTTCAAGTGATTTGGCCGGGTACCACAGGAATCTTCTGCGGGTAAGTGTATCCGGGTCAGTTTTGTTGATGTAAAGATAGTTATGGTCAGAGAGAATGAAATTTTGAACCCGTGTTGTATCAGTTTTTGTTGTAGTGCGTGGTGTACGGGTTGAATCAGTTCGTGTTGAGTCCTGCGAAAACAGGTTCACAACAAATGCTGCAAAAAAACAGAATATGAGCAGGTGTTTAAACAAATCTTTGTTGGCTGTAAATCATTATTGTACTATCATCCCGTCCGTCATTTTGATGGTACGGTCAGTCATTTCCGCGAACTTTTCATTATGAGTTACAATAATGAATGTGCGGTTATATTTCTTTCTTAGGTCAAATATCAGGTTCAGAACCTCATCGCTGTTTTTAGTATCAAGATTCCCGGTGGGTTCATCGGCAAGAATGACCTTTGGTGAATTTATGAGCGCCCTTGCGATCGCAACACGCTGAGCTTCTCCGCCGGAAAGCTCTGATGGCTTATGATCGAGCCGCGAGCCGAGGCCAACTTCGCTAAGCAACTCTTTG
This sequence comes from Ignavibacteria bacterium, assembly GCA_014879675.1. Lineage (GTDB taxonomy): Bacteria > Bacteroidota > Ignavibacteria > Tepidaquicellales > OLB5 > OLB5. The sequence goes on along the minus strand of JACSRQ010000036.1, from coordinate 21,387 downwards.
GCTTTGGGCTCAACTGATTTCATTGATTGTCCTGATATCATAGCCGCGATGCACACATTTTCCAAAGCGGAAAATTCAGGCAGCAGATGGTGGAACTGGAACACAAACCCTATACGGGTGTTGCGGAATCTGGCCAGCTCATTGCTTCCGAGTGAAAAAACGCTCTCGCCATCGAAAGTGACTTCACCTGATGTAGGCTTATCCAGAGTGCCTATAATATGAAGCAGCGTACTTTTGCCCGCGCCTGAAGGTCCCACAATAGTTGCCACTTCCCCTTCATATATCTCAACATTGATATTCTTCAATACCTTAAGCGTTTCCGTTTTAGAAACCTGGTATTCCTTATTCAGGTTTGAAGCTTTAATAATTACCTTTTTTTCAGTTTCCAATATTTCGTTTAACTTATGAAATTTATTAAATACATGACGCACCTACGGAGCTAATCATAACAATACCATTTTCATCTACAAACAGGCAGCTCCTACGGAGCTAATCATAGCATAAACATTTTCATCTACAAACATGCTGCTCTTATTGGGCTGATTATAGATATTTCATTTAAGTTGCCATTCTAATCATTGACATTTGAGATTCGATATTTGAGCTTCGTCATTGCTTCATTGTCATTTGACATTTGAGCTTTGTCATTTATTCTACTCCCACCTTATAGCTTTGATCGGCTCGGTTCTTGCGGCACGCAGTGCGGGATAAAGAGATGCGGCAAGTGATAGCAGCAACGCGCATACACTGACATATACGTAATCCATATACCTAATATCTATAGGCAGCGCATCTATGGAGTAAACCATGGAATCCAGCGCGAAGAACTTGAATTTTATTTGTGCCAGGCAAACAGCGAGTCCAAGCGCGCAGCCGAACACAGTGCCGTAAATGCCGATCAGTATTCCTTCAAACATAAATATCTTCACAATGCTCTTATTTGGGGTACCCATGGCTTTTAAGATACCGATATCCCTGCGTTTTTCCATAACTGTCATAGTAAGCGAGCCTACAATGCTGAAAGAAGCTACAGATATTATCAGCGAAAGTACTATAAACGCAGTCCATCTTTCAACTTTCATTACTGAATATAGGTCCTCGTGCAGGTCATACCACGTGCTCACTTTGTAACCTTTCCCAAGCAGTGCTGCCAGCTTTTCGCGCTCGTCTTCGGAATCGTCAATATTATCCAGCCTTATCTCAAGTCCGCCAACGTTACTACCAAGATCGTAAAGCGATTGTGATTTAGGAAGTGAAATGAATGAATATAGTTTATCATAATCGCGGTTATTCGCGTCAAATATTCCGCGAACTATAAATTTTTGTGTTCTGGGAGTTACTATCTGTGTAAGTGCTTTTTCCATTCCTACGGTACTCATAACGGATATTGTATCAAGCACTCTCGCTTCAAGCTTCGCAGCCAGGCTGTTGCCCAGCACTATGCCTCCGAATTCATCATTATCCCTGAATTCAAAATCACCAAGCGTAGTTTTTTCTTTAACATCGCTTAGACCTTCTATTTTTTTATCATCCACACCTTTTACAAACGCTACCAGATTATTTTTAGGCGATGAAATTACTCCTTTGCTTATGGTAAAGGGAGCTATTGTCTTCACTTTGTTTTCCGCGCCGATCTTTTCCATCAATTGGGTATAGTTACTGATGACGCTGCCGGAATCAGACTCGATCCTGATATGCGGATCAAAACCGGTAAGTATATCCATTTGATATTTATTGAAGCCGTTGAAAACCGAGAGCACAGCAATAAGCGCGGCTACACCTACGGTTACTCCTATAATAGAGATAAATGTGATGATCGTAATAAACTGTACCTTCTTTTTTGAAAGCAGGTACCTTCGCGCTATGAAACGTTCAAACATTAATTACAAAAAATTTAGTTCTATTCATCAAATATCAGGATCGGTTCCCTGTACAGCCTAACCTTTTTGGTATCTATTTTAAACTGTATATACTTTTGCAGCTCAACATTTCTTTTTTCCAGATGCTCGCTGCTTTTGAGTGCATCTATAAGTATTTTAATATGCAAAACCCTGTTGGGTATCAAATGCCTGGAAATTCCCGCAGGAAGTTTTTGCTTCAGCTTTGATATTGCGGCAATATCCTCTTTCGAAAAATCCGGGTACATGAACAGCAGCCCTTCATCAGCAGAAAGCGATTTGATATCGGTAACATCAGTATCGCTATCAATACGCATGTAGCTGTAATTTGAGCCGTAAAATCTGTTAAGCAATGAAAGCGACTTAAGCATTTTTTCCAGATCTTCATCCAGCGGGATGTATAATGTACCGCCCCCGGTTGATGTAACTACAAGCGAATTCCTGTTTTCGGGCCTTCTTGCAGAATCGCATTTAGTGTAGCTCATCCCCGCTGATTTGAGATACTCTTCAAGTTCACCCAAAGTCATTTCATTCACGAAGTGATACCATGATCTCAATATAACATCGGGGCTGGAGTAATCAACAACCTGAGCTAAAATTGAATGGCATTCCATTTGCCTGAGAGCCTCAAAACGGTTTGCGCCGTCTATCAGCATGTACTTTCCGCCAAGATCTGCAACAATTAGCGGATTATAGAGAACATTCTCTTCTCTGAATCTTCCCAATAGCTTGCCATAGCGGTTATCTTCACACTCTTCATGGAGCGCAATAATATCCGATGGAAGCAGCTTCAGAAAGAACTTCTCGCCGGCGAGGATGGACATAATTTTATTACTATTTAAGCAGTAATATAGCAATCATTAAGCAGGATTTCCGTAGAAAGATAAATACCTATCAATAATTGACTGATCTTTTTATTTAGAAATGCACTTAAGGGCAAAAAGGTTTTAATTTATCGAAAAGTTCAATCCTCCCGAAATGCCCCATGTGCCCGCTTCTTCAAGTCCATATGAGCCGCCGATAGAGATCCCAATCCTTTTGCCTGCAATAAAGCCCAAACCGCCATAAACTGAAGATGAATTATAGTTTAGACGGGTATTCCTTGAAAACGAATAGCCGGCAAAAGCGGAAACGATCTTTGAAAATTCAAAAGATGGGCCGCCTGAAATAACAAACTCGGGTTCGTATGTATAATCATACTGGCTTTTGACGCTATCAAGCTTGTTTTGAATGATGGGCGGGTATTTTTTAGAGCCCGGGAAATCTCTCCTGTTCAACAGATTAAGCTCTACGCTCAGATCATACCCGAAATTCCTGTAAGCATACGCCTGTGCCAGCCCGAAACAAAGATCCACCTTGCCGGTACCAAGCTCTTTAGAACTGCTTGCAGTTGGCAGCTTTACAAGGAACTGAAATGCATGTATAAAACGGTCTGATTCGAGAAATGAGTATTTCATTGATGCGTAGGAATCTCCCAGGCCCGATATCTTGCTTCCGGCGAAATTGTATGATTCGGTGAATGGTGAGAGTCCCGCGGAAACTTCAAGCCGGTCTGTAATGCCATAGCTGAAACTCACCGGAACATCTATTACTTCATCGCCATAAGAAATGCCTGTTGAAATGCTTCCTGTTCCTTTTTCGAGAGTGTATGCATCCACACCATAACCGGGCCGGTTTGCACTGAGAAAATATGAATATGCGGTTTGTCCGTAAAGGTCGAGCAGTGTATTAACCCTTTTCCTGTTTTGCGACTCCGTTGAAGACGGGATAAATATTATAGCAGCCAGTAATAATAACAGGAACTTGTTTAGTTTTTTCATCTGGAAAAAGGAAGCGGACACGCCACTCCGGTCATGTCCGCCATTAATTTTTTGGATTATTTTATTTGGAAGTGATCTCTACTTCACCCGAGGCAATAACGGTACCGTCTTTTTTCAGACAGCTTACTTTGTATTTGCCTGCCTCCTTGAAGTTTACATCATCAAAATGGATATAATCCCAGCTTGATTGAACTGTGAAAGGGAAAGTATCAACAGCTTTGCCCGAAGCAGCATCTGTTACATTGATATCAACCGATGTAACGCCGATGGGCTTTGAAAGTTTAAGCATTACTGTAATATTACCTGCCGGGAATTTGCTGCCTTCACCAACTTCTTTTGTGGTATATTTTTCACAAAAGTAAAGCCTGTCTCCGCCTGCAAGATTCTGAAGCTTTGAGCATGATACAACAACCAAAAACAGTACAGCAAGAGAAGCGAAAAGTTTAACTCGGTTCATTATTTTCTCCTTAAAAAAAGTTTTCCCCTTTGGAAATTTTTATTTTACATGTAAAAATAGCAAAATTTAAGCTAACTTGAAATATTCATTTGTTACTGTTTTCCATGTATTTTAGGCCCTCTATATCTCCCCATAAACCCTTTTTCTCTTTTCGGGCATCTTCTTCGGCCCCGATCAGCTCTTTTTCTTTTGATACTTTGAATTTCCTGAAAACAACTGCGTAACCTTCGGCAACAATTTTTTTATTTACAAATGTTCCGTCTTCCAGGTAAACGTATCTCAGAAGCCTGCCGTACTTATCTTTGTCATCCTGGGTCTTATCGGGTTCAAGCAGTACTTTTTTGCCATCAAGCAAATTCCGGGTATATACTGAAGAAAGCTCACCCAGTTTCTTAATGGTTTCGCTATCCCTTTTTGTTCTTTCGATATCACGGGTCAGCTTATCAGAGTCAAACTTCTCGGGAGTATCAATACCAAGCATTCTAACCTTTTCTTTTTTCCCATTGGCTTCTGCTTCGAAAGTATCACCATCGAATACTTTGGTAATAACATATTCCTTCCTTTCGCGCTGTTCCCTTTCGTTGAGCTTAGGGACAATATACTTCCAGCCGAAGTAAGCCAGCAAAATTATAACGCCTAAAGTGAATACAGATTTAAAGGTTAGTTTAATTAATGACTTCAATTATCCTGCTCTTAACTATTGGTTTAGTTTCTGATATTTCAATGCCTTTTAACAGCATTTGTTTTGTTGAATCCACCTTTTCAGCACTTTCGCCTGTAATATCGCAAATCACCTCACCCGGGGCAACAACATCGCCAATTTTCCTTTTCAGTATTATAGCCGATGAGTAGTCAATTTTATCATCGATAGTTTTTCGGCCGCAGCCAAGATTCACGGCTGCCAGCCCGAAAGTAAGAGCATCCTGTTTCGAGATATACCCGCATGTTTCGGCTGAAATCGTATCCTTAAATTTCGCTTCCGGGTACAGTGTAGTATCTTTGATATATTTCACATCGCCGCCCTGTATCTTCACTAATTCAATAAATTTCTTAAGCGGCTCGCCGGATTCCAGCATTCTTCTGCTTTGTTCAATGCCCTCATCTATTGAGCTTACCTTCCCCGCTGCTTCAAGCATTGCGCCCGCAAGGAAATGGGTAACTTCGATCAGGTCGCCGCTCTGATCAGAATTCTTTGTTTCGGGATCCATGATATCAATACACTCTTTGATCTCAACCCAATTGCCGATGGCGTAACCAAGAGGCGAGCTCATATCGGTTAACACAGCAACGGCATTTTGTCCAAAATCTTTCGAGGTTTGCAGCAGTTTCGAGGCCAGCTCTTTGGATTTTTCGTAAGTAGGCAGAGTGGAGCCATTGCCTACCTTAACATCATATACAATTCCTTCTGAACCTTCAGCAATTTTTTTGCTGGTTATGCTCGCGGTTATGAGTCCAACGTTTTCCACCGTAGCTGTAACATCTCTCAGGGCATATATTTTTTTATCGGCAGGGGTCAGGTCATCTGTCTGGCCTATCATACATACATTCAGCTTTTCGAGAATACTTACAAACTCTTTGATGCTCAAATGTACTCTGAAGCCGGGAATGGATTCAAGCTTATCAAGTGTACCGCCTGTGTGGCCGAGTCCCCTGCCTGACATCATTGGCACAACAACATCAAAGCACGCGATAAGCGGTGCAAGGATTATGGAGGTTTTGTCTCCAACACCGCCGGTTGAGTGTTTATCAACTTTGGGCTTTTTGATATGCGAAAGGTCAACCCTTTCACCCGATGCTATGAATGCTTTAACCATCGAGAGCGTTTCATTATCACTTAATCCCCTGAAATATATGGTCATCAGCAGCGCGGATTTCTGGTAATCGGGAATCCTGCCTTTCACATAATGCTTAACAAAGAAGCTTATCTCTTCATCAGTAAGCTCACCGCCGTTACGTTTCTTTTTGATTATTTCAACTGCATTCATGTACAAATATAAAGATTTGGCTATTAATACTATGTTCACAATTTTATGCTTATTTTTCATCACATTTTTACCCCGGTCATCGTATATTAAGCCATCAAATGTGCAAATTATGTCAGGAATCAGGCTATTTCCGGTTTACTTATATATTGAATAAAAGTATTAATGGAGTTATATTACGCTCCAATAAGTGCAGCAAGAAACATTCCGAATTGACAAGAGGAGTCAATAGGAATATTAAAACAAAAATTAATCACAAAATACTACTGATCGCCATTTAACTGTACAGGATTTATGGTGAATAAAATTTTTTTAATTAACCTAATTAACAATCTATGAAAAAATTTATTTCAATTTGCGCTTTGCTTTTATGCCTCGCAACTGGCGCATATTCGGATGTTACTTACTGGCAAGATGCGGATGTTAATTCGCTTTCGTCAGAAAGGCTCGTAAATGCTTCCAAATTCAGGACGGTACTTCTGAATAAGGCTGACTACTTCAACACTATGAGCACAGTTCCCCACGAAAGGAATGTAAACGTCCGCAATTCAAGTTCAATTTTCAGTATCCCGATGCCAAACGGCACAATGGCACGTTTCAGAATAGTAGAAACAAGGATGATTGAAGAAGGGCTCGCAATGCAGAACCCTACTTTCAAAACCTATATGGGACAGGGAATAGATGACCCATATGCTACTATCAGGATCGATTACACATATCTTGGATTCCGCGCTATGGTGCTTTCACCATTTGGCCAGGTATTCATAGATCCATATACTTTAGGCGGTACAGATTATTACATGTCTTACTATAAGGAAGACGTTCCCGTATCACAGAGATTCAATTGTGAAGTTGAATCCGAAGAAAGCACAAAACCTGTAACCAGCTTCATGGTAAACAGAACCGGCGAAGATCTTCGCACATACAGAACAGCAATTGCAACAACCACAGAATTCACGGCCGTATGCGGCGGAGCAGCAGGTGCGCTTTCGAACTGTGTTACCACACTGAACAGGATATCCGGCGTTTACGAAACTGATTTCAGCGTAAGACTGGTATTAATAGCGAACAACAGTCTGATCATTTATTCCGGAACCGATCCTTACACTAACAATAACGGTTCAACCCTTCTTACCGAAAACCAGAATAATCTTACTTCAGTGATCGGTACTGCTAATTTTGATATTGGCCACGTATTCAGCACGGGTGCATTCGGCGGAATTGCCGGCCTCAGAGTAGTTTGCGTTTCAAATCAAAAAGGCAGGGGCGCAACAGGTTCTACTAACCCGATCGGCGATCCCTGGTCAATTGACTATGTTGCGCATGAAATGGGTCACCAGTTCGGCGGCAACCACACACAGAACAATACAAACTGCAACGCCAATCCATCAACAGCATGGGAGCCGGGCAGCGGTGTATCTATCATGGGTTATGCAGGCGTTTGCTCACCAAGCCTTGCAAACAACAGTATTCCATACATGCACGGCGGTAACATCTTCAATGAGTTTATACCATACACACAGAGCAGCTCAGGCAGCACTTGCCCGGTTGTTACTTCAACAGGAAACGGACCACCGGTAGTAACAGTACCTCCGGGCGGTTTTAACATTCCAATATCCACATATTTCAGTCTTACAGGTACTGCAACGGATCCAAACAATGATCCGATGACTTATAGCTGGGAAGAAATTGATATCGGACCCCAGGGCAATCCAAACTCGCCCTCAGGCAACGCGCCTCTTTTTAGGCCGTTTGTTCCTGCAGTTGACGGCACAAGGCTTTTCCCAAAACTTTCTGATATTCTCAACAATGCATCAACATTGGGTGAACGCCTTCCAACATACTCAAGAGATTTAACCTTCAGACTTACAGTTAGAGATAACCGTGCAGGCGGCGGCGGTATCGCTTACCAGGATATCGCATTCCAGGTAACAAGCACCGCAGGTCCATTCCTTGTGACTGCACCTAATACCGCAGTAACATGGAGCGGAAATCAAACAGTTACTTGGGATGTTGCTAATACAACGGCAGCCCCGGTTAACTGTGCGAATGTGAAGATACTTCTTTCAACTGATGGCGGTACAACCTGGCCAACAGTACTTGCTGCAAGCACTGCAAATGACGGTTCTGAAATGGTTACTCTGCCGAGTATCAACACAACAACAGCAAGAGTAAAGATCGAATCAGTAGGCAATATCTTCTTTGATATTTCAAATACAAACTTCACAATTACTCCGCCAATTGGTATCCAGAATCTTTCAGGCACACCTGTTAAATTCGGTTTATCGCAGAATTATCCTAACCCGTTCAATCCGGTTACTTTAATTCAATACGGCATTCCAAAAAAATCAAATGTTTCAATGAACATTTATGATGTAACCGGAAAGCTCGTTTCGCAGCTGATAAACAACTTAACTCAGACTGAAGGCTATTACAGCGTTGAGTTTGATGCTACAAATTTACCAAGCGGTGTTTACTATTACAGCATTACCGCAGGTGATTTCAGCGAAACCAGGAAAATGATACTTATCAAGTAATACGGTTTCTTGTTTTAATTTTAAACCCCGGAACGATTTTTTGTTTCGGGGTTTTGCTTTTTCTTCCATAATTGTTATGATTTCGTTATATTGTATGATATTTGCATTGAAAATGTCTACAATATTGGACATATTTGGTCTTATATAGAACTAATTGTTGACTAAAACAGCTAAAGTTACGGAATTCAGGTCGGTTGCTGATATGACTATCGGCGAAAGCGCGGTAATATCTTCAGTAGGTGATGATTGCCTTGATATACACTGTCACTGCCTCAGGCTTATGGAACTTGGATTTACTCCCGGGCAGGAAGTTTCGGTGGTTGCCAAATCACCTTTCAAAGATCCGCTCGCTGTATCGGTTAGAGGCACAATCATCGCACTGAGAAAAACTGAAGCAGAATGCATCAAAATAAGTACAGATGGCATTAGAAATTAAAGATCCGGCTGTCAACAACACTCCCCTTAAGAAATCAATCAACGAAACCAAACTTCCGGTAATTGCACTCATTGGAATGCCCAATTCAGGCAAGACCACATTATTTAACGCTCTAACCGGCTCAAATTTTAAAACATCAAATTATCCCGGCGCAACAGTTGAGTATTCCATTGGCAGCCTGGTAAACAGATTCGGATTCAGTTCATATGTAATGGATTCACCGGGCATAATAAGCCTGAATCCAAGTTCGCCTGATGAAGATGTAACTATCAGCGGACTCTTCAATCACCCAAAGTTCGGCTTGCCGGATGTGGTTATTGTGAGCTGTGATTGTACCCAGCTTTCCAGGCAGCTATTCCTGGTTAAACAGGTAATAGATACAGGCTTTAAGACAATTGTTGCCCTTACCATGAATGACCTGCTTGATAAAAAGGATATGTTTGTATCTGAAGAAAAGCTTGGTAAGATTCTAAATGCACCTGTAATAAAGATCAACAGCAAGAAAAAAGAGGGCATTAACGAGCTGATCCGCAAAGCAGAAGAGATGTATCTGGATGAATCAATTGTAGATTACAAATCAACAATACGCAAGCCTGGTCATCCCGCTGAAGAAGATGTAGCAAAACTGTATGATTATACAGAGCAAACCGAACGCGAAGTTCTGGAATCCAAAAATAACATCGATATAAACGAGGTGAACCGGAAAGCATTCCGCTCGCTTTCTCGTACTCCTGACCTCAACTCAATGAAGTTAGATAAGGTGTTCCTGCATCCAATTTGGGGTATATTTATTTTTGTGATCTCGATGGGGATTATCTTCACATCCATTTTCTGGATAGCACAGCCGGCAATGGATATTATTGATACTGCTTTCAGCAGCTTAAGCCAGCTTGTGGCAGATTCACTGCCGGCAGGCGCGTGGTACAGCGACCTTATCACAAACGGACTAATAAACGGGTTTGGCTCGGTAATGATATTCGTGCCGCAGATCGTAATCCTATTTATACTGCTGGGCTTGCTTGAAGATACCGGTTATTTAGCTAGAGCGGCAATGCTGATAGATAAACCGCTTTCAAAATTCGGACTGAATGGCAGATCATTCATCCCAATGCTTTCAGGCTACGCCTGCGCAATACCGGCTATGATGGCAGCAAGGACGATCTCAAACAGGCGCGAGAGATATCTCACAATTATGATAATCCCTTTAATGAGTTGTAGTGCAAGGTTACCTGTGTATGCCCTGTTGCTTGCAATGGTTGTTCCCCCTGATAAACCATGGATAGCGGGGATAGGACTGGGCGCGTTATATTTATTCAGCATCATAGCAAGCGCAGTAACAGCGGGGATAATAAGTAAATTCAAAAAGACGGATGAGAAGTCGACCTTTATGCTTGAACTGCCCCCCTACCGGACACCGGTTTTCAGGCATGTATTTAAAAACACCTATTACAAAGCCCTGGTTTATGTGAAACAGGCCGGACCCATCATTATTGTAATATCTCTTCTGCTATGGGCATTAACCTATTTTCCGAATGTGAATCCCGAAATACCGGAATCAAAGACGAAAGGTTTAACAGAAGAACAAATATCCAAAGTCATCGAATCAGAGAGGCTTAATACCTCGTTCGCCGCAACGATCGGTAAGAATGTATTTGAACCTGTACTGAAACCGCTTGGGTGGGATTGGCGCGTAGGAGTATCATTAATTTCGGCTTTTGCAGCACGTGAAATTTTTGTGAGCGCGATGGCAATTACTTTCAATATTACCGAAAGTGAAGATGATGAAGATAATTTCCAGACATCAATACTGGCTTCAATGCGCGAAGCAAGATCACCCGATGGCACGAGACCGCTTTTCACCACAGCATCAACAATATCGCTTATTATATACTTCATGTTCGCAATGCAGTGCCTTTCAACTGTGGCTGTAGCTCGCAAGGAAACAGGTTCATGGAAGATACCGGCCATACAGATAGTATTTTATACAATTATGGCATATGTACTGGCATTCATCACTTATAACGGGCTGAATCTGCTGGGAATACAGTAATTTTCATATTCATCCGATGACTTTAAGTCATCGGATGAATTGTTTAAAGTAAGTACCTACGGAAAGCATATGCAAATCGATTTCAAATTGAAAAAAAGTTGCTTAAATTAGAGTAAAATATTACACCATAATGAAAAAGACAATTAGAAATATCATGATGCTGGCTGTGGTTGTTATTGGCAGCCTGATGTTTTCACCGGGAAATGCTTCGGCTGATAAAGCAGGCTGCGATGCGTTCCTCTATATCTCAAATAACTCGCTGTTTGAGATCAACGTGACGATCGATGGTTTTCCTTCGGGAAATCTGCTGGTAGGCAAAAGCAAAACATACACTGTGAGCCTGGCAAATGATGCCGGCAAGAGGATCAAAGTTAAGGTTGATTACCAGGATCCGGATTACATTGACCCAAAATCGATAAACTATGTAACCAAGCAGAAGCTTGAGTGCGGCGGAAGTGATTCGGTATTTGTGGCATTTTCGAAATAGAGATTCCGTGTAGCAAAAAAGCCCGCTTGCGGGCTTTTTTTATGTGTGTAACATCAAATTAATTATTTTTCGCTCCGAACAAATACCAGCATATCGTAAACATGCGGATACTTTTTCGATTCATCAAAGACCGCTTCGTTAACATTGAAGATAAGAGTATCATTTCTCAAGCTATAATAGTAGAACGCCTGAAATTCACCCAGGCTTGAACATCCATAGACCTGTTTATTGATGTAAGTGCTATCGGTCCACATACCATATAGTAATGCTTCCCCGCTTTCAGCTTTGAGCTTACCGGCAGCGAAATCGACCCATCCCCTGTTTTTCCTACATGTATCTTTAGAATCTATGTAATCCACATACACTCCTTTTCTCATGAAGAAATTGTCGCCGGAGAAAGTGAATTTGATGCTGAATCCACCAAGCGGAGTATCGGGTTTTATTTTAACCCAGGTGCCTTCAAGCTCAGTTTCCTGCGAAAGAGTTAACTCCCCGCAGCATATCATAACAATTGAAACGAACAGTATAGATAGTAGTATTTTCATTGTTGTGAATAAATATATTCGGATGATAACTTTATTTTATCAAAACCATTTTTTTAGATTCAACAAAATCGCCGCTTTGAAGCTTATAAAAATATACACCGCTTGGATAGTTTGATGCGTCCCAATCAACATTGTAGCTGCCGGGCTGTAATTCTTCATTTACAACACTTGCGATTTCTTTGCCAAGAGCATCATATATTGTTAGCTTCACCATTCCGAAATCAGCAATCCGAAATCCGAAATTCGTTACGGGATTGAACGGGTTAGGATAATTTTGGAAGAGAATGAATTCGGACGGGTAATTGAAACTAACCGGATGGATACCATTTATCCCGGCATTTCTTGCAAGAATTATTCCATCATTGCAGGCAATCCATCCAACTGAGTCATTTAAAAAGAAAATTCTATTCAGTTCAGAGTTAATACCATTGGTATAAGTAAAGAAATTACTGCCTCCGTCTGAAGTAAACATTACTCTTCCTTGAGTACTGGTAACCCAACCGGTATCAGCACTTGTAAACCACTGGTAATTTGCCTGAATGGGAAATTGCTTTTTAAGACTCCAGTTTTCTCCGCCATTGGTTGTTTTGTAGAGACCTGCATAAATTTCAAACGAACCAAGTGCATAGCCAATCTGCATTTGGTTATCAGGAAAAAACATATGCCCAAGCTGCGGAGCGTATGGATTCACATTGGATTGATAAACAAATTTCTGATTCCAGTTACCACCGGCATTGGTTGTTTTAAACAAAAACATATAACCCATATTTTGCGCGGAATTCCAATAGTCACCTGATGTATAGCCGGTATTTTCATTATGGAAATAGATATCATTCATGCTGCAATTAGGACATACAGGGTCAAATGTACTAAATGACCATTGAACTCCGCCACTAGTTGTTTTTCCTAAACTCTGGTTTACAATTCCCCAGCCTAGATTAAGATCAATAAACTGCATTCGGTCAGGTGATAATGAACCGATCAAAGTCCAGTTTAAGCCACCATTTGTAGTTTTAAAGAAATTATTTGTGACACTGCCACTCCAGTTGCCGGAAACATAGCCTGTATTTGCATCAAAAAATCTAATGACCGATAAAAACTGGCTTGTTAAACCGGACCCAATTGAAAACCAAGTTATACCACCGTTTGTGGACTTAACAATTCTGCCGTTTTCACCTGCTGCATAACCTGTGTAAAGATTAACAAATTGAATGGCGTATATGTCATCAGTAACAGGTGTGGTTTGAATTACCCATCCACCTTGCGAGATCAAATTTTCATTTAGAAAAACAATGATACATAGAAGCAAAATAAAGCATATTTTTTTCATTTTGCTAAGACCATCCTTTTGGTTTCTTTAAAGTCAATCGATTCCAGTTTATAGAAATAAACTCCGCTTGGATAGTTTGATGCGTCCCAATCAACATTGTAGCTGCCCGGCTGCATTTGCTGGTTTATGAGAGTTTGTACTTCCCTGCCAAGTAAGTCATACACCGTGAGTCTAACAGACACACCCCGTCCACCTTCGGCGGACACCCCTCTCGAGAGGGGAATTTGGAATTTTATATTCGTTACGGGGTTGAATGGGTTTGGATAGTTTTGGGAGAGTGAATATGTTTCAGGAATATATCCTTCATTTTGCGATACACTTCCGAGCATGCAGCCGCAATATGATATCCCGCCATTATCCCTTACTGCCCAAACACCATATGGCAGTCTGTTTGATATATGCCTGTAATTTCCTGCCGGTGAAGTATATTGGAGTGTCCACCCGGAACTATAGGCATACTGCATGTATATTTTGTTATCACCACGCGTTACTATTAAATTGTAATATCCCAGATCGACCGGAAGCGGCTGCGGGAAGATACCGACTATATTGCCATTCCCGGGCAATGTGCTATCCTGGATCCAATTATTGCCGCCGTTGGTTGTATAGAGAATTTTTTGACTGCCGCCTATGTACCCGGAAAAAGGGGTAGCGGTTCCGAACATAACAGATGAAAGCACCGAAGAATTCATTGAACCTGCAGTAGTTTTAAATACCCAGTTTGCCCCGCTGTTCGAAGAGGAGTATATCCTGTTGTTATTTGTTCCGAAAACAACATCATAGAAATTGATAAAAAAGGAATTATTGAATCCGGTTTCGGAGTTGTTCTGAGGAAGGTACATTCCAGTCGAATCCCAATTCAATCCGTTATTTGTAGTTTTATAAATCGTCCATCTGCCGCCAACCGGATTGCCGATAATAAAGCCCCTTGAATAAGAAAGTCCCACACCATTAATATAACCGCCATACTGTCTCAAAACCACCTGCCATGAAGCCCCGCTGTTTGTGGTTAGATAAGCAATTGCAGTATCCGATCTTACGCCGGCTGTAATTGCATACTCAGGATAGTTAGCACAATCCGAGATCGTGTTAAGAACAACGTTCGATGGAATTCCATTTCCGCTTACATTTATCCAGTTTGTACCGGAATCAGTAGTTCTTAAAACTGTGCCATTGTTTCCGCATATCCACGCCGCTTGAGACCAATTAGAGGTGAAAACAGAATTGAGAGGTACAGTAACGCCTGAATTCTGTTCGATCCAGGAAGTCTGGGCTAAAAAGTTCTGCGTTGCGAAGAAGATGATTATGAAAATCGTATTTTTCATTGCGACCCCCTTTTTATGCAAGAAGTTATTTTATTAGCACCATTTTTTTAGATTCAACAAAATCGCCGCTTTGAAGCTTGTAAAAATATACCCCGCTTGGGAAGTTTGAGGCGTCCCAATCAACATTGTAGCTGCCGGGTTTGAGATTTGCGTTTACAAGTATGGCAATTTCACGCCCGAGGATATCATACACAGCGAGGAATGTCTGTGCAACTGAAGAACCGCTTATATCGAATTTTATATTTGTAACCGGATTGAACGGATTTGGGTAATTTTGAGATATTGAGAATTTTTGGGGTATCTCAATTGATACATTATTAACACTAACCAATTCTCCACCATTTGTTGTCTTTGCAATTAGCCCCCCGCTACCAACAATCCATCCTGTATTTGAATTAATGAACTGCATGTTTTCAAAGCCTGCTAAACCAATATCAACCTGAGCATACCAATTCAGTCCCCCGTTTGTTGTTTTGAACACTGAACCCGTTACATCTTGCGCCCATCCGGTATTAGGGTCAATAAACTGAAACATTCCCCATAAAATACTCAAGGGAAGATTAAACCAGCTATTGCCTCCATCAGTCGTTTTTATCAAACTGCTTGATGATGTGTTAAAAGCGGTAACTGCAGCCCATCCTGTTAGTTCATTTATAAAACTGATCTTTTTGTGTGAGGCATTCGTATCAATTCTCTGAAAAAACCAGTTTGCACCACCATCTGTAGTTTTGTAAATTTTACTATTAGTACCCATGGGATAAACTGCGTAAGCTGCACTTACCCATCCGGTATTTGAATTGAGGAAACTAAAAGATGTAACTGCCGATATCTCAGCTATAACATGAATAGTATCCCATGTAGATCCGCCATTTACTGTTTTAATAAGCCTGGGCCGGTACGGCGTGGATGTATATCCGCAGGCATAGCCGGAATTTGCGTCTGAGAAAATAATTGAACTAACTGTAATGTTAAGCGAAGTAGTTTGTGCCCAATTGTATCCGCTGTTTGTAGACTTATACAATGTATTCCCGCTTTTATAGTACCCGGTGCTGGAGTTTAAGAACTGCATCCAGTTGGGAGTTGGCGATGTCATATAGATGCTTTCCCAGTTAAGTCCTCCGTTTGTAGACTTGTATATGGGTACTTGCCCTGTATAACCTGATATTGAAAGCCAGCCGGTATTTTCGTCAATAAAACTTAAGGGATTGAAAGTAAGCTTTTGCTGCAAATAGGATTCGGGAATTGACCAAGTCAATCCATGATCTGTAGATAGGCCAATTTTTCCCCCGTAACCTACAACCACACAATTATTCCCGATAGAGCTAATAGAATTCAAATGAAAGGCCGTTGTAATAGGTATTTGGCTCCAGTTTTCCCCTTCATTGGTTGTTCTGAATATTGCTCCCGGTGGACTATCAAACCCTCCCCCCGCTGCAAATCCTGTTTGGCCAATTGAAAAACAAACAGAGCTTAATTGACCCGTAAGATTACTTAATAACTTTGTTGTCCAGGTAGAACCTGCATTTGTTGTTTTCTGTATTACACTATTTGAGGCTCCGCCGACTGCAAATCCCGTTTGAGAATTTACAAAGTGAAGATCATTAACGTTACCGCCTGCCTGTGAATTGAGAAGAAGCCAGGTTAGGCCGGCATCTGTTGATCTGAAAATTTTATCTGATGCTGTCGCAAACCCTGTCATTTGGTCAAGAAATGTGACACTCAGTATACCGGAAGGAAATGTGCCGGACGCGTTTTGCCAGCTAAGTCCTCCGTTTGTTGTTCTTTGAATTTGGACTCCGTTTCCTACCCATCCGGTATTTTGATCAACAAAATCCATCGCACGGGCTATACCGGTAAAATCATAAACTAAAGTCCATTTAGACCCTGAATTTGTACTTTTAAAAAGTTTTGAAACGCCGCCGGTATTATCTCCCAATATAAACCCTGTATTTTGGTCAAAGAATACCATATCAAAATATTGCAGTTTTTCTAAACCGGTTACTGCCGAAGTTGACAATGGATTGCTCCAGTTGAATCCCCCATCTGTGGATTTTAATAATGTGCCGTTATATCCAATTGCTAAGACAGCATTCTGACTTAAGAATCTGACACTATTCAATGTCATATTTGTTGGTTGAGGATTTACGAAAAACCAGCCAGATGACTGAGCTTTTATAGCTGTGTAATAGCATAATAAAAACACAACTAGAATTATTTTTTTCATTAGTATAAGAATTTATTTAACTAGCACCATTTTTTTAGATTCAACAAAATCGCCGCTTTGAAGCTTATAAAAATATACACCGCTTGGGAAGTTTGATGCGTCCCAATTGACGGAATAGCTTCCGGGGCGTATTTCCTGGTTCACCAGAACTGCAATTTCTCTTCCTAAAATATCATACACAGCGAGGAATGTCTGTGCTACTGAAGAACCGCTTATATCAAACTTGATATTAGTTACAGGATTGAACGGATTGGGATAGTTTTGATGCAAATAAAAGTCCTTCGGAATTGAGGAACTAGTATACTCAGATACTCCGACTAGCGGACCTCCTCCATTAGTTGTCTTGAGAAGCACACCCCCCGACCCGCTTAAATATCCAGTACTCTGATTTACAAAATGCATACTCCACAAAGTAGATTCAGTTACGCAATAGCTCTGCAACCAGTTTAGACCTCCGTTAGTAGTTTTGATGAATTTCCCTTTGGACCCGCTTGCAAAACCTGTGTTTTCATTTATGAACTGGACCTGGTAAAGACTATACGGAAATCCTATTTCCTGAGATACCCAGTTATTTCCTGAATCTGTAGTTTTAAAAAGATAGCCCTGCGTTTCGGAATAACCTGCTGCTATATATCCTGTATTATGATTTACGAAGAAAACTGAATTACCCGTTCCCCAACTTGTTTCCTGAACCGACCAGGATGCGCCTCCATCAATTGTTTTAAGAACCAAAGAATGCTGAATAGGCCAACTAGAGTAAGAACCAGTTGCGAAGCCTGTACTAACATCTACAAAAAAAACTGAGTGCAACCAGCCTAAACCTGAATGTAATGATTGCCATGTCTGCCCTGCATTAGTGGTTTTGATAATTGATCTTGAAGCGCCAACCCCATATCCTGTATTAACATCTATAAAATGAATATCATATACTCCATAGGTCGTTTGAACATTTATCCAGTTAACTCCGCCATTAGTCGTTTTTTTTACACTTCCCTGCCCTGAATAGCTGCCTGTCGCAACATAACCGGTATTTTCATTAAAAAATTTAATCCTGTTTGCATCTGTATACGAAATCACATTCCAGTTTAAACCGCCATTAATAGTTTTATAAAAAGTACCTCCTGCCATATATCCGGTGTTTTCATTTAAGAAATACACGCAATTGTCAGCTGTGTTTATTTTATATCCCTGGTTTATCCAGTTGATACCGCCATTAGTCGTTTTGCCGAAAATACTGGCATAGCTACAGTAATATCCCGTAGATCCATTTACAAAACTGATATCTGTTACATCCATGTTTAAATTAAGACTAGTCCAGTTTAAACCACCATTTTCCGTTTTAAAAACCCCGTTTAGACCAGCAAGCCAACCACTGGTAGAATTTAAAAAGTGAAGATTGTTAATCACCGATGAATTGACCTGTATTTCGCTCCAATTTTGGCCTCCATTAGTGGTCAACTGAAGATTAGAACCGGCTATATAACCTGTTTGCGCGTTAAAAAAATGTAAATCATTTGACTGTGACAAACCTGGACCGGAAGCAGTATCCCAGCTCAAACCTGCATTGGTGGTTTTCATGAACTTACTTCCAATCACGAATCCGTTGTTCTCGTCTGTAAAAAACACGCAGCTCTTAAGGAAGGAATATCCGGTATTCACAACAAACCATGAATTACCAGAATTTGTGGATTTAATAAGGTAACTTTCTCCCGTCATGTATCCAGTTGTTGAATTCAGAAAAAATACATCATTTAGTGAACTTAACACCCCGGAATTTATGTATTGCCAGTTAGCACCGCCATTTACAGTTTTATATATTTTTCCCCAGTAACCTGCAATAATGAGAGTATCTTTGTTAAAAACATGCATAGTTTTATATATCCAGTTGCCGCTGGAATCGTACGTTTGCAAAAAAAGCCAGTTTAAGCCGCCATTTGTAGTTTTTATTACTGTGCTGTTTCTGCCAATCGCATAACCCGTATTAGAGTCAATAAATTTTACTTTATAAAGAGTATTTCCTGTAGGTTTCGGGTTTAGCCACTGCCATCCATATTGGGTTATAGTTTGCGATATCGTCAGATCATGAGTGACTAAAAAGAAACTTAGAAGATAAGATAAGACCACAATTTTTTTCATTTTATTAAGATCATTTTTTTAGATTCTACAAACTCGCCGCTTTGAAGCTTATAAAAATATACACCGCTGGGATAGTTGGATGCGTCCCAATTAACACTATAGATGCCGGGTTGCATTTCTTCGTTTACGATGATCGCTACTTCTTTGCCAAGAGCATCATAAATTGTAAGCTTCACCAATCCGAAATCAGCAATCCGAAATCCGAAATTCGTACCTGGATTAAATGGATTGGGATAGTTTTGGGAAAGTGAAAACTCTTGCGGTGTGATTACCGGATCGTGGCTGACAAATGTCAATCCTCCATTTGTTGTTTTCAAAACTTTGCCGGAATCACCGCAAACATAACCATTTAGTGGATCAACAAATGAAAAACCCTTCACATCAAAATTCATCAGCGATAACATTTGCTGAAACGAAGTACCGCCATTATTGCTTACAAAGAGTCTGCCCATACCAGGATATGTATGGTCAACTCCCAGGAACCAACCTGTAACATCATTAACAAACCTGATATTCTGAACATGCAGATTGTTTGGTACCGGTACCTGAGAAAAATTCTGTCCAAAGTTGGTTGTTCTGAGCAGTAACGCGGAATCACAGCCAATAAATCCAAGTCCTGATGTTCTTAGATATACAGATTCTATATATTTAGTAGATCCTGTTGAGTGTGTTGTCCAGTTTGCTCCACCGTTTGAAGTAAATAGTACTTCTCTAAATCCAGTTGGATGTATTGCTGCTAATCCGGTGTTTGCATCTGCGAAACAAATACTGCCAGTAGGTGAACCGGTGTATATAGTGCTCCAGCCGGAACCTGAATTTTTTAGAATATTAGAGTATGAAGTAACATAAGTAGTGCCGCCAGCTTCAGAAACATTCATACCTGCATCACCCAAAGAATACGTACCATATGATCTGTTCCCCGCCCAGGTAACTCCTCCATCAGTTGACTGATGAATTGAAGTATAAGAAAATCCTCCAAGTCCGGGGGAGTATATTTTCCTATACCAGCTTGTTGGCGAAAAGAGCCACAGCCCCGTTAAATAGCTTGAGCCTTCAAACCAGCTATTGTTTCCGCAAAGCGAAATATTCCAATTATCTCCGCCGTTACTTGTGGTGAACAAGAGCGAGCTCTGCCCAATCATTGCGCCGGTTGATAAACTTGTAAAACTTATCCGGGATAGTGGTGATTTGGATCCGCCAAGATGTGTGGCGGTCTGGTTCATTTGTTGGCCAAAACATTTTAGGATCCATCCTCCGGCACCGCAGGCAAAGACATTGTTTGAATCTACAATACTTAAGTCGGTAAAGGTATTTCCGGAGAATAGCTGGGCAGAACACCAAGCAGACCAGTTTGTGCCGCCGTTTGTAGTCCTGGAAATGGGCCCGTTCATCCCATACATATATCCGGTATTAGCATCTGCGAATTTTACGCGATTTTCCTGTCCGCCGTATCCAAACATAAATGAACTCCAGTTATTCCCGCTGTTTGTTGTTTTCATTCCACCGTTGCGTGTTGTAATATAGCCTGTAAGTAAATTGATAAATCCTACACTATACAGGTTTTCATTTCCAATGGTCTGCGAACTCCAGTCTATCCCGCAATTCGTAGTTCTGAGTATTTTGCCGCTGTCGCCGCATACAAATCCGGTTAACTGGTCGTAAAAGTACACATGCTTCAGATTCGTTGAAGTAACATTTATTTGCAGCCATCCTGTGATACCGTTCGTAGTTTTATATAACTCGCCGCGATCGCCGGCAGCAAAGCCTGTATTTTGATTAACAAATGTTATGCTTCTAAGCGCATAACTATTATTAGCAACAATTGAAGTCCAGTTCGTTCCTCCGTTAGAGGTGTATAATATAGTACCTCTATCTCCAACAATGTATCCGGAGTTTACATCAAAAAAATACAAAGCATAAAGATCCCTGGTAGTGTACGTTGGTATATTGATCCAGTTATTTGAACCTGAAACGTTTTTCAGTAATACCCCGCCTGAACCAATAACATAACCGGTATTCTGATTGAAAAATTTTATTCCATAAAAATCATTTTGAGGGTTTGTGTTACGATAAGTCCAATCTGAATTTTGCGAATACAATTCAGAGTAAGTCATAAAGATCAGCAAGAAACAAATTAAGGTTTTCATTATAGTAATTTAC
>JACSRQ010000162.1 GCA_014879675.1 Ignavibacteria bacterium | reverse complement strand
TGCTTATGTCGCTGGGCATTGCCCTTATTTCGCTGCTTTTTCTGATAAATAATCAGTTTCAAGAAAAATTTTCAAAAAACATAAAAGGCATTGATATGGTAGTGGGGGCAAAAGGTAGCCCTTTGCAGCTTATTTTATCAAGTATTTATCATATTGATAACCCTACGGGCAATATTCTGCTGGATGAAGTACAAACACTTGCCAGTAATCCGCTTATTAAAAAGGTAATTCCGATTTCGATGGGCGATAATTACAGAGGCTACCGAATTGTCGGGACAAACAAACTGTATATCGAGCATTTTGAAGCTAGCCTACAAAATGGCACCCTATTCATTAACGATGGCGATGTGGCGGTTGGAGCAATTGCCGCACAGCAGTTAGGCTTAAAAATAGGCGATACGTTTGCCAGTGCTCATGGCCTCGACGAAGCCGGCGAGTCGCACAATGAGCTTACCTATAAAGTAGTGGGAATACTGAATTATTCTAACTCTGTTCTTGACAACCTTCTGCTTACGTCGTTGAGCAGTGTATGGGCTGTACATGGCTCACACGAAGCCCATGAAGAGGAAACACACGAAGAAAACAAAAAACAAATTACGAGTGCGTTGGTACAGTTTCGGTCGCCTTTGGGGTTAATGACCCTCCCCCGAACAATCAACGAAAATACAGCCATGCAGGCCGCTCTACCTTCAATCGAAGTGAATCGCTTGTTCGAGCTGCTTGGTGTAGGTATTGGTACACTTCGGGCTTTGGCCATAGCCATCATGATAATTTCGGGCATTAGTGTATTTGTTTCGCTTTATAATTCGTTAAAAGAGCGTAAATACGAGCTGGCACTTATGCTTTCGATGGGAGCAAGTCGTTTACAGCTATTTGTTCTTTTACTTATCGAAGGGCTTTTCTTAGGTACAATTGGCTATGTGCTGGGGCTACTTTTTAGTCGTTTGGGGGCTGTTCTGATTTCAAATCAACTAAATGCCAAATTTCATTTGCCGCTTTCGCAAGTAATTTTACAAAAAGAAGAACTACTGCTTTTGCTTGCAGCCATCGGAATAAGCCTATTAGCCGCCGCTTTACCCTCTATCAATATTTATCGGATAAATATCTCAAAAACATTGGCAGAGGAGTAAAGGAATTAATGAGTGAAGGAGTGAGTGAGTGAATGAAAGAATGAATGAATGAAGGAATGAAGGAATGAAGGAAAGAATAAACCAATTTACCAATAACCAATTCCCCAATTCCCCAATAAACCAATTACCCAATAAACCAACTATCAACAAATGCTTAATCGAATTGTCATTTTAATTTTTATTGCAATTGTTTCATCGTCGTTTAAAGTGGCCGATGCTCCACAAAAAATTACTTGGGAAACCCTTCGAGATGTTTCTTTCAAGAAAAAATGGGATGCCGCACAAGGGATGTTTATTTTGTACCCAAGTTTTGGCCCTAAAATTTCTGCTTTAAAAGGCAAAGATGTATTGCTTACAGGATACATGATTCCGGTGGATATTGATGCCAACTATTATGTACTATCGGCCAACCCATTTGCGGCTTGCTTCTTTTGCGGGCAGTCGGGTCCCGAATCTGTTGCCTCCATCAAATTCAAAAAAGTAGCTAAACGCTACAACACCGACGACCGTGTTACGATTAAAGGCACGCTGCGTCTGAATGCAGATGATATTAATGAGCTAAATTATATTTTAGAAAATGCCGAAGCTGTTTTGTAACAATCAAAAAAGTATAAATTTGAGTTTGTAATTAACCGCAAAGTTTACACAAAGATTTAAGATGAAAAAAGCTATTCTGATTACCCTACTTCTGAGTACTGCTGCCAGTGGTTTTGCTCAAGAATATTATTCCAATTGGGCAATAGGCGTACGTGCAGGCGAGCCATTGGGGGCTAATATCCGCAAGTATTTTGCCGACGGCGAAAAAGCCTTTGATATAAATGTAGGCACGTATGGATTCTTTTGGGGGCGGCAGAAGTATTACGGTAAAGACCGAAGCTCGGGTGATAAAAAATTAGTTTATGATGGTGCAGGATTTCAGTTCCAGGGGCTTTATAATTGGCACAAAGCACTTTTCAGACGAGAGGCTCTTCATGTAACGTATGGGTTTGGTGGCCAGCTAAACTCTCGAAGGCTGTATCAGTCTGACAGAACATCCAATGCCATTCGCCAAATTTCGGTAGGCCCTGCCGTAGCAGCCGGCCTCGAATACAAACTGCCTAACAACGACCTCGCTGTTTTTCTGGATGGCGGTGGTTACGTTGAACTCATTCCACGTCCGTTTCTTTCGCATCCGCAGCTTAGTGGAGGCGTAAGGCTCAATATTGTACGGTAGGGTTGTTTATTTATTAGTAAGTTAGAAGGTTAGAAAGGGGGTACGAAAAATTGCAGATTTGAAAAAAGTATAGACAGATTGACCTCAGAGAGGTTTAATATTTGTAGTAGTAAAATGTGTCTGTCCCCTATGAAACTCCCCAACTTCGGAGAGGTCGCACATTACCTGCAAAGTTTCGTACACCCTTAGTAAGTTGGTAAGTGAGTGAATACCTTTGAGTGAGAAGTTGTGAAAAAACCGAAAGAGAGCAGAAATATGTTATATCATTACGAATAATTTGGCTTAGATATATCAAACAATTTTTCTAAAAATAATAATCTCAGCAATTAAGTTTGTAATTTTGGAGGCACAAACCAAGCAAATATTCTCCAAAGAAAATGGCACGCAAACAAACCTATTTCACAGCAGGCCCTGCTGAGTTATATCCAAAATTTGAAGAGTTTTTACAACAAGCTGTTGATGAACAAATTGGCTCAATATCGCACCGAAGCGGCCAATACAAAAAAATACATCAACACACCGACGAGCAACTTCGTCAGCTACTGAATATCCCTGCCGAAGCGGCCATTCTTTTTACAGGTTCGGCTTCTGAAATCTGGGAGCGTATCTTACTCAATTTAGTAGAACATGAGTCGTATCATTTAGTAAATGGCTCGTTTTCACAAAAATTTTATGAATATGCCATAAGCCTAAAAAAGTATGCTCACAAGTTAGAGAAGCCACTTGGCGAAGGTTTTGCGTACAACGAACCCGAAATTTCGGAGTATGTGGAGCTTATTTGTACCACACAAAACGAAACCAGCACAGGTGTACAAATGCGTGAGCCAGATATTCATCGCCTAAAACGTAGCCATAGCAAAAAACTCATAGCCGTTGATATGGTTTCGTCGGCTCCAATTCCGGAATTAGATTATAGCGTGGTTGATACAGCCTTCTTTTCTGTACAAAAAGCCTTTGGCTTACCTGCTGGCTTAGGCGTTTGGATTGCCAACGAAGCCTGCCTCGAAAAATCGCTTATGCTTTCAAAGAGCGAAAAAGATAATTTCCATATCGGAGCTCATCACGATTTACCAACCCTTTGGAAACAATCGAAGCAGTTTCAGACCCCAGCCACACCCAATGTGTTAGGTATCTATTTACTCGGAAAAGTGGCCGAAGACATGAACAAAACGGGTATCGAAACTATCCGAAAAGAAACCGATACAAAGGCCAAAATGATTTACGATTTCTTAGAGAAAAGTGTTTTACTAAAACCTTCAGTAGCACACGAGCCACATCGCTCTCGTACAGTGGCCGTTGCTGATACGGTTATCGAATCGTCTATTTTTATTGATAAATTAAAGGCTAAAAACATAATAATTGGTGCAGATCACCGCGGTTTCAGGCTGAAAGAAAATCTGAAAAAAGTACTTTCCGCTGATTTTAATGTTATTGATGTAGGTACAGATTCCGATGTTTCGGTTGACTATCCCGATATTGCGGAAGCAGTTATCAATGAGATATATAAAAAGAATGCAAGTAAAGGAATTCTTATCTGCGGAAGCGGAGTTGGCGCTTGTGTAGCTGCAAATAAATTCAGGGGAATACGCGCCGGAATATGCCATGATGTTTTTTCGGCACACCAGGGTGTTGAAGATGACGATATGAATGTTCTGTGTTTGGGCAGCGGTATTGTTGGCGAGTCACTTGCAGTGGAAATTATAAATTCGTTTGCCAATGCAAAGCTGAAACCTGAAGAAAGATATTTAAGAAGGCTGGAAAAGGTTAAGAAGATTGAAGATAAGAACAGCATATAGCTTAAGAGTATATGCACTATATTTCTGACTGATCAGTATTGGAATCCGCATCTTTCTTCCATTGCTTTTTCAAGCAGATCCAGGTACCTTCGCTTCGAAATCTCAACTGCGCCGAATTGTTCAAAGTGCGATGTCATCATCTGTATATCGAACAGGATGTAATTGTTCTGCTGCAATATCCGGTATAATTCAACCACACATACCTTAGATGCATTGTTAACTTTCCTGAACATTGACTCTCCGAAAAACGCGCCCCTATAGGCTACACCGTACAATCCTCCTGCAAGTTCACCATCATGCCATGCTTCTACCGAATGTGCGTACCCTTTTTCATGCAGTTCTGTATATGCTGATTTGATCATGTCGTTTATCCATGTACTTTCACGTTCCGCACAAAAATTCAGCACCTGATTAAATGCTGTATCGATCCTTATTTCAAAGATATTCTTTTTTATTACCTGTTTAAGAGAGCGGGATACATTTATATCCGCTTCCGGTGAACTTATTGGCATTATGGCGCGCGGCGAAGCTTCAAACCATGCAATAGAGCCGTCTTCCTCTCCCATAGGAAAGATACCCATGGCATAACCATTCAATACCTGCTGCCAGTTTAAAGCGCTGTATTTGTAATTTGCTGAGCGCAAAGGCTAATGTTCAAGCGTTTACTTCAATTGAGGTACGGAGCGCGATTTCTTCAAGTACGCTTTGAGCCGAAAGGCATTTACCCAGCTCTCCGGATACAACTGCAGCGCGCCCTTTTTCGTGAGCCTCCATGGTAATAGCCTCGGCCTTATCATATCCGCAACCGGAAGCCAGCATGACCTGGTTTATTACCTCTTCAAATTCATGATGGGCATCATTGAACAGAATGAGCGTAAAACCCTCTGTAGTGGTATCAATATCTGTTGGTGATGTAATCTCTTCTGTTTGCTGCATAAAAATATTAATCTTCCGGGTATAAGACTTCAAAAGTCTAAAGTTTCTTTTAAGATACTATTAATCAAAAATGAATGACCAGATTCCTGAAGGTTGTCATAGAAAATACTTATTGTAATCCGCAATCAAAAATCCGCAATCCGCAATATTTAAAAATTCCATTCTTCGCTTTCATAATCATAGGACGAGCGGGAACCTTTCTGGGTTGCCTTATTATACAGCATCGCGCCCACCATATCTTTATACGAAACACCTTCATCCATCTCATCTTTTGCAATTTTGGAGTTATTATGCAGTCCTTCAAGCATAAACTCCATCATTGATGCAAGTTCGTAGTCGTTTTCAATCGTTTTAACATGTTTTTTTACAGCCTTTTCCAATCCATCAATTCTTTTCAGGGCAGAAAAATACTCTTCAAACTTCATATCATCGTTAAGTTCGATATAATTGCCGCCTTCGAACCACTTAACTATTTCAGCATACGGGTCACCAACGGGCTGATCTTTCTGTTCGGCTTGCTTCCTTGGCTTTTTCTGTAACGGGTCGGGGAAATACTTCCTGAAGACCTCTCTTACACTTTTCCCGATCAGCGCGCGGCTTACTTTAACGGGTCCTTCCTGTTCGCCTTCGAATACAAGCTCGATCTTTCCCGTCATTCCCGGCAAAGCTGCGCCAAGATCCGTAATCCTGGGGAAAATAATGGTTTCGCCGTTTATTATCGATCTTCTTTCGGCATTACTTACAAGGTTTTCCATTGCCGAAATAGTTAGCCTTGCGCTTACGCCTGATTTCTGCTCAACGAACTCGCTTCGCCTTGCTTCATGGGCTGCCATTTCGATTATTTCCTTCATGTAATAGGGAATAATCACATCCTTATCATGATGGCGTTTTATCCAGCTTTGAGATTCAGTGATCTTAATGCCGTCTTCTATGCTCTTAGGGTAATGAGTAAGTATCTGTGAGTCGATCCTGTCTTTAAGCGGAGTGATGATGTTACCCCTGTTAGTGTAATCTTCGGGATTCGCAGTATATACTATAAATACATCCAGAGGAAAGCGGATATTGAACCCGCGGATCTGAATATCACGCTCCTGCATGATATTGAGGAGTCCTACTTGTATCCTCGGCTGCAGATCAGGCAGCTCGTTGATAGCGAAAATTCCGCGGTTAGTTCGCGGAACAATGCCGAAATGAATAGCGCCTTCATGTGAATAATGCAGCCGCTGCGTTGCAGCCTTGATCGGATCGATATCACCGATCAGATCTGCTATAGTTACATCGGGCGTTGCAAGCTTCTCACCGAAGCGGCTTTCTCTGCCGATCCATTCAATTTCGGTGTCATCGCCGTGTTCGTTTACAGCATCCACTGCGAATTTCGAGATCGGGAAAAACGGGTTATCGTTTATTTCTGATCCCTTAATAATGGGAGTATATTCATCGAGCAGGTCAACAAGCATTCTTGCCATTTTTGTTTTACCCTGTCCGCGCAAGCCCAGGAAAATTATATCATGCCTTGCCAAAATTGCGTTAATTACCTGCGGTATAACGGTTTTTTCGTAGCCGATTATACCCGGGAATACTTCTTCTTTTTTCCTGAGCTTTTCGACCAGGTTTTTTCGTATCTCATCTTTTACTGCAAGTACTTTATAACCTGATGATTTCAGTTCACCTAAGGTCTTTGGATGATTTGGTATTTGACCCATCTAAAATTGTGTTCTTTCTTTATGTTTGAATTGAAAAATTAGCTAAATAAGTTGTGTAATTCAACTTCATAAAAATTAGCTTATAATATATAATAATGCAACAAACTCCATCTACTGCTTGTTCCTGTATAACTGAAGATTAGCATGTAATTTCGGCAGAATACTGCCGTTATCTCAACTCCTCCATCTTTTTCATTACCCATACCCTGGAGCTGTAAGCTTCAGGCTTCTGTGCTTTGATAAAAACGGATTCATCCAGCTTTGCTCCTGATGCTTTTATCCGTGTAAGCAAGATAGCATATTTTGCAAAGTGTTCAAATGGACGCTTAATTTTTTGGGTAAGCTCTTTGTTTTGATACATGTATGCTTTAAATGCTTCAGCGGCATAAAGCGCCTGCTCATAATAGCCAAGTTCATAGTAACACTTAATGAACAGGATAGACGTATTGCATCTGCCGATAGGGTTAAAGTATTTGAGCCTGCTCAGGTAAACAAGGCTGCCCTCAAAATCACCTTTTTCGAAGAAACAACGGGACATACATAAATTGTAAGTGTTATCGCCTAAATCAGGAGGCAGTTTGTCCCTGTATTTGTTTAGAAATTCTTCGGCCCATTCAAAATCCCCTGCATTAATTGCCTGGAAAGCAATGTTATGAAAATTGTTTTCCATAACATATCCCAGTTCATCCTTAGTGAGGATATCTTTTTCAACGAACATTTTATTTATTGAGTGGATCTGTGAGGAATTATCCCCGCGGCCCGGAGTACCGTTGAAAACATATGCAGCAAACAGCATAGTCCAGCATGTTGCCTGGTCCTGGTACCTTAGAGTATCAAGATTTTCAAACACTACATCCTTAAGTTTCTCTCTGTATATTCCCGCGGGATCGTTTTGTTTGCTTAACAGGCCGTAATAAAAAACAGCAGTCAGTGCGTAATATGGTGAGCCGATCTTCTCGAGATTTTCAAGATACTTTTCAAAATCAAAATAATTGAAAAATCCGTTGAAAAGCCTGTCGTTATCCATAATGGAATTGAAATAACCGAAAACGACGAAGTCGTTTGCAATTCTAAGCAGGTTGAGAATGTTGTAGTTTACAGCAGCTTCTCCTTTTACAAAAGCGCTTTTTACCCTTGCATTATTATTTCTGAATCCTGTCACAAGCGCATCCCGGGTTTCTGCATACTCATAAAATTTCATCAGGTATTCTACCGAGTAATTTACAGCATCCAGATCACTTATGCCTTTTTCAATCATCTGTTCAACCAGCTTCAATTGACCCTTTCGGGCAAGTTCGTAAGCCATTGCGTTGGTGCCGGAAACCGGGTCTTTCTCAAGTCCAAGCTGTTTAAGAAATTCTTTCACCAGGTTTAGTGTCCTGCTGAACAGGTTTATCATAACCTGTTCGTTGTATATTCCCGTTCCGTAAACCAGTTCATATAGCTTCTTTCTATCAATTTCTTTCAAAGGGTGATTTTGTTTCAGGAATTGGGCAAAAATTTTAATGTCCCTGCGTTTGTTGTGAAATGGCGAAGCTGCGAATTCTTCGAATCTCAAAATCTCGGCTTCGCTGAAAGAGCATATTAACTGAATGAGTTTATTCATATTTCGGCGATTTTATTGATGCTTCAAAAATAGTAAATTATTCTTGTTTTTGCAATAATTACGCTAAAATGGAGGTCTGAAAATGATTTTTTCGGGATTATTTATATTTGTTATGCCGCACTCCAAAATATATCTTTGCATCGTTAGCGTATTAAACAGAATTGACCATGAAATCAATCAAACTACAAATCAAAAGAGTATCAGCTACCGCGGTATATGTAAAACCCGCGGATAAGGGTCCCGCAATGGTGAAATCTGTTTTACCATGCGCTAACTAAGGAAGGCATTCTGTTAAAAACAGGGTGCCTCTCCTGATGGATAAGAATCTCAAAAATAAATAATAGAGGAGTCATACATGAAAATTATAGCACTAATTTCAATGCTGCTTTGTACAGTTACTTTCTCACAGGTTTCTTCACAGTGGACTGCCCGTTACAACCCGCCGACAAATGGGGCAGATGAAGTAAGGGATATAACGATCGATGCTTCCGGAAATGTGTATGTTACAGGATCAAGTACTGTACCTGTAACCTTTAGTGACATACTAACCGTGAAGTACAATTCAGCCGGAGCTGAACAATGGACTGCAAGATACACCGGTATTGGTGGCGGAAATAATGATAATGGCGTAAATGTTGCGGTTGATGCTTCAGGGAATGTGTATGTTTGCGGTACCAGCTATGGCGGAACCGGTCTTGCACTGGACATAATGGTTTTAAAATACAATTCATCGGGCTCATTGGTATGGGATTACAGATTTACCGGACCGGACGGGCTTGATGATGAAGCATACAAGATGGTACTTGATGCTTCCTCAAATATTTATGTATGCGGAACAAGCACTGGCAGCGGAACACAAAAAGATTTTGTGGTATTTAAGCTTAATTCTGCCGGCGCTACCCAATGGTCAAAAAGATACAATCATGCCAACTACGATGATTACCCCATCGATCTTGCAGTTGATGCTTCAGGTAATGTTGTAGTGACAGGTTATTCTTCAGTGCCCGGAAACGGCTACGATTTTATGACCGTAAAATATAGTTCCGCAGGTGTACAGCAATGGGTTTTCCCGTTTAATGTGGGCGGGGAGGAAATAGGCCTGAGCCTGGGTTTGGATGCAGCAG
Organism: Ignavibacteria bacterium; assembly: GCA_014879675.1. Taxonomy (GTDB): domain Bacteria; phylum Bacteroidota; class Ignavibacteria; order Tepidaquicellales; family OLB5; genus OLB5. The sequence goes on along the minus strand of JACSRQ010000162.1, from coordinate 23,219 downwards.
GAAATGCATATATTGGCGGCTATACTAATGCATACGGTACAGGAAATGATTGTTTTGTATATTCTCTGAATTCTACCGGAGGATTCAGGTGGTTCCAGAGGTACACTGGGCCAGGAAACAATGATGATAAAGTGAACTGCATTACAACTGATGCATCAGGGAATGTTTTCGCAGCAGGCAGCAGCACCCAGGGAACAAACAGTAATGATGTTTTTGCAGTAAGATACAACTCTTCCGGGGTACAGCAGTGGATGAATACTCTTAATGTAGGCGGAATTGAAAATGTATATAGTATCTCCCGTGACGCAGCATCAAACTTGTTTCTTGCAGGTAAAACGAGCGCTTACGGAAACGGAGATGACTACCTGACTCTTTCATATGATCCCGCAGGTAACTTCAGATGGCTGACCGCTTATAACTACAGCGGATCTCAAAGTGATGTTGCTTTGAAGGTTATACCCGATAACTCCGGTAATGTTTTTGTAACAGGCACAAGCTTCGCCGATTATGCAACTATAAAGTACAGCCAGTTAACCGGACTACAAAATGTTAACAGCGGAGTTCCTTCAGATTATCAGCTTTCACAGAACTATCCGAATCCATTCAATCCTTCAACAAACATAAATTTCAATTTGCCGGTAGGCGGAAATGTAAAACTTTCTGTATTTGATGTATCCGCCAAAGAAGTTGTATCGCTCGTTGATGAATACTTAAGCAGCGGATCATATGGATACACCTTTGATGCTTCGAACCTGCCCAGCGGTACTTATTTTTGCAGGTTAATTTCAGGCAGTTTTGCTGAAACTAAAAAGATGATTTTAATTAAATAAAGGAGATTATAAAAATGAATACATCAGCAAAAACTTCAATTTTTTCGTCGATAATTACTGTTCTGGTGATAGCTGTCCCCCTGATTATTCTGACCCAAATACTTGGCTGGAACATCGGTACAGCAGGTGTTGGAATACTGATCGGGGTGTTATACGCATTCATAAGGTACAAAAAAGCTTAATGTTCCTTTTGGATGCAAAAAAGCCCCGGCAATATACCGGGGCTCTTTCTTAAATTTACTAAGTAAAAATTCCGCTACTTATAATAGTATATGTACGAGTTAAGGTTCTCTATTTCCTGTTTCTTCTCTTCGGCATCTTCCTGCATGAGGTCCCGCATAGAGACAACTCCAATGAGCTTTTCACCATCTCTAACGGGCATATGCCTGATACCTTCCTGCTGCATTATCTTCATGCAGTCATTGTATGAATCATGAGCTTCCATCAGGATAACACCCCTTGTCATAACTTCTTCAATCGGGGTAATCTCCATATTGATCTTTCTGGCAGCGCACCGTATCATCAGGTCACGCTCGGAGAAGATACCCTTCAGCTTACCGCCGTCATCAAGAACGGGGACAGCTCCAATATTATTTTTCGCCATCTCGTTTACAACTTCATAAACGGTCATACCCGTCTTTACATAGAACATATTTTTATTGGTACAGATATCACGAAGTGATTTCATGATGGTACTCCTTTCTATGCGTTATGCTTCCGGCTTGCGGGAGCGGGAAATGTTTTACTTCAATTTAACGGATTACCTAAAGTTAATAATAAATGTAAGCTAATGCAACTTCATTGGAGCGTAAAAAATATAAGAAAGGGTTAATTTGGCGTTAGGTTGAGGAATTCAGTCAGGAAGCTCTTCGCAAAAGCAGTTCTCGAGAGCAAGGATCTTTTCAATTTCGGCGGCGGAAATTCCCGCTGCCTCAACACGAAGTATGTTTTCAGGATCCTCCAGGTCAAAGGTCCATCTATGAACGCCTTTGATGGAGTTAAGGTGAGGCGCAACTTTTTTAACATCTTCTTCTTTAGCCGCTCCTGTTCTGAAAACATACACTTGCATTGTTAAATTCTCCCTGTTGTTTTTTGTGAATAGCAACCGGCTATTGGGTTTTCTGATTGCCGGTATTGCCCGCATTTTCATTTTCGCTGCCGGGGCAGATATCATCATCCGTAAAGCTGAACCTGCTGCTGCACTTTGTGCGGAATTTCTCTTTTTCTTCCGGTGACATAGCCTCGTATTTTTCTTTCAGCTTGTGTTTCCACATTTCATCGGGGTAATTATGATGCCTTTTGCCGCATCCGCGCCCCATTGTGCCGAAAAGTATCTTCGAAAGCAGTAACAGCCCCGCAGCCTGCCAGTAGTTTATTACCGGGCCGCTGAAGATTGCCGGAATGAGTGCATTCCACAATAACATCACTATCACCGATGTAACCGCAAGTATCAGAACCATTTTCAAAAGGAACAGCGGGCCTCTTACAAATTTTTTGTGTTTCATATTATTCAGTATTTATATTTTTACAATAGTTCAGGAAGTTATTTCATCATAAAGCTCCTGCAGTTCTTCCCTCAGGTAAAGCTCGGCATATCTTTTTCTCGAAAGCAGGGTGTTAATTCCGGTACCGGTTATTTCAGATATTTCCCTGAAGCTTTTCCCTTCAAGCTCGTGCATAATGAAAACTTCTCTTTGTTTTTCGGGAAGGTTGTTAAGCAGCTCTTCGAGCATAGGCCAGAACTCCTGCCTGTTGAATAATACATCCTGTGACTGAGTATCTTTGAATGTTTTGTCTTCCATCCTGTAAGATGTGTTCAGCTCATCATCGAAGGTATGTTCGTTCATTTTATCAAGCGAGACGGGTTTGATCTTTCTGTACCAGTCAATGATCTTGTTTGAGGCTGCCTTAAAAAGCCATGATGCGGCTTTTTCAATAGGGTCTTCGCGCATAGTTTTGGTGAACTGGTAGAATACATCCTGCAGAATATCTTCGGCATCAGATTCAACAGCAACCCTGCGTTTTATAAAACCAAGCAGCCGCGGCGACTCTTTTTCGATAACTTCCTTTAAGCGGGAGTTTTGTTTTTCCAGTTTCTCTTTCAACTTAAGATCTTCGGGAAGCTCCCTTTGTACAGCTATTTCCATTAAGTAAAACAGGATTCTTTATTAACATCTTTCCTTGCTTTGATTGAGACGGTTCTGCCAAAATAATATTTTATAATTTAATAATATGTTGTAATACAAAACCCCGAACCGCCAATTTTTGTTAGATAGCTGCATAGACATGTTCCGCTAAACTAAGGAATGTTAGTGATTTAAATTACCTGATTCACATAATAGGTTTTTGTTGACTCTGTTTGCAGATATTGCTAACTTGTAAGAATTTTTAAATAATTCCAAACAATTCTAAAGGAGCAGAAAGAATGAAAGTACGCCTTCATACCATTTTATCTATGTTATTACTAATTACGGTCGTTTCCAAAGCAGACTGGCAGCCGCAGACCTCCGGTACAAGCGAAAATCTGTACTCTACATATTTCATAAATGAAACTACAGGCTGGATAGTTGGAACTAACGGCAAAATTCTTAATACCACTAACGGCGGCACAGCTTGGGTTTCACAAACATCAGGTACAACTCAGACTCTTTTCAGTGTAGAGTTTGTATCACCTACCGTTGGATACATAGTGGGAAGCCTCAATACTTCTCTCAGAACATCGAACGGCGGGGCTAATTGGGTATCAATGGGCATAGCCAATATGACAAGTATTAATGATATTGATTTCGCGGATGCTAACACAGGCTATGTTTGCGGCGCAGATGGTGATATTTCTAAAACAACAAATGGCGGGCTGAACTGGGTGAAGAGTGATATTTCTGTCATAGATCTGTTTGTGATAAAAGCCATTGATGTAAATACCGTTTTTGCATGCGGTATAAGCGGCACAATTTTAAAAACTACAAACGGCGGCACAAACTGGAACCTGCAGATAACCGGTTCAAACAATTACATCAGCAGCATAGTTTTCGCAGATGCTTCAAACGGGTATTTTACTACACTTGGACTTACTGAAGATGTACGCCGGACAACCAACGGCGGATTGAACTGGGCGGCTGTTACATCACCCGGCAATTCATCCGGACTCAATGACCTCGCTGCCGTTTCTTCCTCAATAGTTTATGGTGTTGGACCTACAGGAATTATCCGCAGAACCACCAACAGCGGTACAAACTGGGAAAGGCAGCCATCAGGTGATACAGCTACATATCTTAGAGGTATCTATATGGTGAATTCTAACGTTGGTTATGTGGTTGGCAATGGCGGAAGGATACTTAAAACCGTGAATGGCGGTATCGGTATCCAGCAGATAAGCACAACAATACCTGCCGGATTTGAATTAACACAGAACTATCCAAATCCGTTCAATCCTGTTACAAACATAGAATTTTCAGTTCCGGCAAGCGGAATAGTAAAGTTGACTGTGTTTGATGTATCCGGCAGAAGCGTTACAACACTTGTTAACAGTAAGCTGCAGGCAGGTGTTTACAAAGTTGACTTCAATGCAGCAGAGCTTTCAAGCGGGATTTACTTCTATACGCTTGAATCACCTGAGTTCAGGATAACAAAAAAGATGATCCTGGTTAAATAAACCAAAGCAATATTTATTGTTTTACGGGAGTCCCGAATGGGGCTCCTTTTTTTTGTACTTTCACTTTTTCCCCGCGGAGGTGAGGGCAGCGAGGGAAGCGCGATAGTGTTTTATTCCACAGCGGGTTAGGCTTAAGGATTACAGCATAAAGGCAGCATTGAAAACTTTTTACCTGAATAATTATATCCTTTTTATAAACCAATATCGGAGGTAATTTTGCTAGAACTAATATTGTAATTTGCAGGAAAACCAGCCGTACCAAAATTTCGAAACTACACAGCAATTTGAACCGGTGCAAAAACCGGCTAAAAAGGGAATGGGTCCGTGGCTTAACATCCTTCTTTTTGTGCTTACTTTTATCACAACAACTATGGCAGGGGTTGCATGGCTGAACCGCGATCCTATGGATATAGCAAATTTTCATCTGGGGCTTACTTACGCAATCCTGATATTGACATTCCTGACATTTCATGAATTTGGTCATTACTTTGCGGCACGAATTCATAAGGTTGACGTTACACTTCCGTATTACATCCCTTTTCCTATGATACTCAATCCGTTTGGTACGATGGGTGCAGTTATCAGAATGCGCCAGCAGGTAAACTCACGCAAAGCGCTTTTTGATATTGGCATAGCGGGTCCCATAGCCGGATTTATAGTTGCAGCCGGAATGCTTATTTACGGCATGACACACCTGCCGCCATTTGAATACATTTATGATATACATCCGGAATACCAAACAACGGGCGTACCGACCAATGGATTTGCGTTCGGTCCCAACCTGCTGTTTATAATTTTTGCCAAACTGTTCACTTCATCGCCAACAGTTTTTCTTCCGCCAATGAACGAAATATATCATTACCCGTTCCTCTGTGTTGGCTGGTTCGGCTTACTGGTAACCGCGCTCAATCTATTGCCTGTTGGCCAGCTCGATGGCGGTCATATCGTTTATGCGATATTCAAAGGTAAAAGCAAATATGTAGCGCGTATATTTTTTGGGATAATTCTGGGAATGGGATTGATCGGACTTCTGCCGTTTATTGGCATTGAAATATTCGCACAATACGGATTGTTGAACTGGCTTGTATGGGCTGTACTCATATTTTTTGTTATTAAAATAGATCATCCGCCGTTCTACGACCCCGAACCGCTGAGCTTTGGACGGAAAATGTTGGGATTATTCGCGCTGTTTATGTTTATAACATCATTTACGCCCGTTCCCTTTACGGATATATAATTTAAGTGATAAAGAAATAAAGGATCAAAAAACGATTAATCTGCTGAGGCTTCTACAAGCTTCATATTATCAGAATTGAGGAACCAGGCAAATCTGCCGGCTTCCGTTTCAGGGTCATATACTATTTTGCAGACACTGGAATTTTTGAAATTGATGTGTGATACATTTCTGGGGTTTTCAGTGATCAGCCCTGTTGAAAAAATGTTTACGTCAGGGGCATGGCCAAATAATGCGATACTTTCAAACCTGGAATTCCTTTTTAAAAACTGTTTGAACCTGTTGAATGAACTTCCGCCGATGAGCTCTATCGCGGTACGTACCTCATCATTATATTTCAATATGGAAGAAAATACTTCGGCAGTCTGCAGTGCTCTTACCAACGGACTCGAAAAAACGGCATCAAGCTCTATCTTCATATCTTTCAGCCGCTGAGCTACAATTCGGCAGTGGTTCCTGCCGTGTATAGTTAGATACCGATAGCTTTCTTCCGCTATTTCATTATCAAGATCAGCAGCAACACCATGCCTTACAATATATATATCCATTATCCTGTTATCCTGCCTTCAGCAAACTTCCATGAATCGGCCACGGTAATTTCAAACGGGAAGATGTTGTTTTCCAGAGACGCGTTTGCTGTTGTTCGCACTTTAATATAATTTTCTGTGAAGCCGTAGATGTTGTTATCTTCGCGGATAGTTTCAAAAAGCACTTTGTTTACATTACCGGCATTATCTTGGTAGAACTTTTGTTTCTTCCTGTTTGAAAGTTCTCTGAGTATCCTGCTTCTTTCCTTCCGAATGTTCACACCAACTCTGCCCGGCATAGTTACAGCGTGAGTATTTCTTCTTTCTGAATAGGTAAACACATGCAGGTAGCTCACAGGCAGCGTATCAAGGAACGAATAGGTGTTGTTAAAACGTTCATCAGTTTCGCCGGGGAAGCCTACAATCACATCAACCCCTATTCCGCAGCCGGGAATTTCTTCGTTTATTTTGAGTATCAGATTTTCGTAGAAATCCCTGTTGTACCTTCTTCTCATCAGTTTTAGTGTTTCCGGGTCACCGCTCTGCAGAGGAATGTGGAAATGGCTGCAGAAGCTGTTTGAGCTCTTTACCAGTTGGATGATCTCATCGGTCAAAAGGTTGGGTTCAATTGAGCTTATCCTGATCCTTGGAATGTTCAGTTTATCCAGCTCACGCAGTACATCTATCAACTTCAGGTTTTTGCCCGAAGAGTCTGTGAAATTATAGTCGCCGGTATTTACTCCCGTCAAAACGATCTCTTTATAACCGCCATCAAGCAGTTTCTTCGCATTCTCGATCACACTTGTTATATCCTGGCTTCTGGAAGCTCCTCTTGCCAAGGGAATAGTACAGAATGAGCAGTTGTAATCACAGCCATCCTGTATCTTCAAAAATGCGCGTGTTCTTGATTCAACATCCGAGGAATACGCGTATTCAAACTCTGTGGCTTCATTGATAGGCGAAGTAAACACGCACGAAAGCTCTTTCTTTTCGAACCCGTTAACATAATCAAACAGTTTGAATTTTTCATTCGCACCCAGAACCAGGTCAACACCGTGAATTTCAGCAATTTCATGCGGCTGAAGCTGGGCATAACAACCCGTTACTATTATGTAGGTATCCGGATTCCTGCCAAGCACGCTGCGGATGATCTGCCGGCATTCCTTATCAGCATTATCTGTAACTGAACAGGTATTGAGCACGAATATATCAGACTTCTCCCCGTACTCTTTCAGGTCAAATCCGTTATTGTGGAATTTGCCTGCAAGTGTGGAGGTTTCTGAGTAGTTAAGCTTGCATCCAAGCGTATGTAATGATACAGATTTCGGCATAATACAAAGTTACTAACTATTCCCGAGAGTTTTAATGGCAAATGGAGTTCACTTTTGAAACGAAAAGGGGCTTTTTGCACAGATTTTTGTATGGTTTTACAACACAGAAAATTCATAAATTGTGTTTATGAAAACATATCTGCTTGTATTATTCCAGTTATTTGCATCAATAAATCTCCTGATTGCCGAAGAGATCCAAACCATTTCACCTGACGGGAATGTAACAATACATTTCGATCTCGGCTCTGTTATTCCTTAAGAACAAACAAAGGGAATTACTTCTTTGTTATTTTCTTATTTATCCATTCTGAAAAATCGAAATACTCAAATGCATTTTTTTCGTATTTTACCTGCTTAAGCTTCGTCAGCTCTTTCTGCATCCGGCTGAAAATAAATGAAAGGTCATGTTCATTTTTTACCTTCGGCAGCTTCCGGATAAACTCCAGTACAAGCATTTCAACTTTAAACAACTTTTCCCTTTTGTATAAGAACCTGTAGGCGGATATCAGCAGGTACCTTAGCAATTCAAAATTCTTAAGTTCAAAGTGTATCACCAGGTTCATTATTTTGAGATAACTTTCGTAATCTGCACGCTTGCCAAGCAGCGGGTGCGAGCCCAGAGTATTAGCAGCCTTCAATGCTGCAGGGTATTTCCCTTCCATCATCCTGCACTTCACTATATAAAACAATATAGAAAGCTCTGTATCGATCAGCATTTTGTTTTTATACTTCTTCAGTACATGTTCCAGCCGTGGGATAAGTCTTCCGGCTTTTTGGGTATCACCGGCAGCAAGATATCGCCTGAAGTACACAAAACTACGGTATATTTCAAAATCGTCAAGTGAGTCTTTTGAATTATCAAGTATTTCCCTGATCTCTTTAAGGTATTGGGCTGCTTCTGCCGGGCGGTTCAGTTGAAGGCTCGTTTCCAAAAGGGAGTATAAAATATCAGACCTGTAATTAATCACCTGGTCAAGGAACGGAGAGGGATCTCCTTTTACTGTTTCCAGTCTTTTAAGCTGAGCTTGATAGGAGCTTTCAAAGTCACCCCTGGCAATTGCAGCAAGCTCCTTTACCCTGAAGTATCCTTCCAATGCTTTGTTGCTCAGTGCTTTATCTGTACTGCTCATAAGCCTGTTATCAATTATCTCATCAATTGCACTTATTTGAAATTCGCCGCGGGTGAGGCCGAATTTCCTGAAACTGCTTAGAAGAAGTCCGCCGATGCGGCTGTATTCAAAAACATTTTTCATTCTGGCGGCTGTTTCGGAAAACTCATTATGCAGCGTATTGATCTTGTCTCCGCTCTGTTCTTCTTTCCTGACGATAATTTTTTCCATCTCCATGATCTGCATTACATAACCGAATCGTTCGTGTTTCAGGGCGAGCTGTTTAGCTTTTTCTATTGTCCTGAAGTAGCGCGGATAAAGAGTTTTCCTGAAGAGTATTTTGCACTCGCTGATAAGTGAGTGTATCTTAGCATCTGCCGATCGGCCGGAGCTGAAATCGATCAGGCTTTTCATTATAAGTTTATAAAGATGGTTTTTACAGAATGCCAGGTTCTTTACAAAGCTTTTATCTGAATTTAGTTTTCGGAATTCCTTTTCATTGTAACTATCTAGTTTTTCCAATGCTTTAAAGAGCCGGATGTATTGTTTGTTCCCCTTATGCAGGTTTGACTGCAATACAAAGTATCTTTTTTCACTTTTGCTCATTGAGCTTATCAGCTCGAACAGGTCGTTTGATTGTTTCATAGAAATCTAATATAAATAATACCTTTATATATAAATAGGACTTTTTTATGTCATTTAGCGAAAAGTTTAGCCAGTAGAAATCTAATATTTTCGGGTAATTGGGTTTTGAGTCTTTGGTGGTGAACAGATATATTTATGATGAATCGCTTATTCAGCAGAAAAAATAAACCAAATCATTAAGATGAAGTCAATAAACATCAAATTTGAAAACAATATTATGAAACTATTTATCATTATTCTGATACTATCTCTAACCGGCTTGTTAAGTCGCGCTGAAGCGCAAAACTTTACGCCTGTTACTACCGGCTCTTTTGTAAACGATGGCGGTGCATCCAGAAGCGTAAACTTTGTTGATTACGATAATGATGGCGACCTTGATCTCTACGTTAGTAACGGTAAAAGATTCGGTCAATACCCGTTCATGTACCGCAATGATGGTGGTCAGTTTTTCCGGCTGATAGCAACGAACCCCTTTAATGACAGCCTGCCTTACGATGGCTCAAGCTGGGCGGATTTTGATAACGACGGCAACCTTGATATGTGTACTGTCACTTGGTATGATTCGATCAGCGTATTGTATAAAAACAACGGAAGCGGTTCATTTACTTTTCTGGGCTCAAGTCCGATAGTAACCGACCGCGGTTTTTCTGAATCATGCAGCTGGGGTGATTATGATAAAGACGGTTTGGTGGATCTTTTTGTATGTAACAGCAAATCTTCAGGCTCAAGGAACAGGCTTTATAAAAATTTGGGCAGCGGAAATTTTGCAAGGATCGATTCCGGTGCTATTTACCAGGATGTGGGCTACCTTTCGCGCTGCGTTAACTGGATAGATATTGATAACGACGGTGACCTTGATATTTTTGTTGCCAATGAATCAGGTCCTGCAGACTATATGTACAAGAATAATGGCGGTGGATATTTTACCAAGGTAACAGGCATTCCCCCGGTATCAACTGCCGGAAGTTCATGGAGCTCGAGTTGGGGTGATTACGATAATGACGGCGACCCGGATCTGTTTGTAGCTAATTCAGAAAACCAGAAAAACCTGCTCTTTAGAAATGATGGGAATTTTGCTTTCACAAGGATTCTGGGCGACCCGATAGTAAGTGATAACGGCTACCATGCAAGCTCAGGCTGGGGCGATTATGATAATGACGGTGACCTTGATATGTTCATCACACAGGCATACGGTCCTGCGGGTGTTAGACTTCCGAATTTGATGTTCCGCAATAAGCTCATGGAAACCGGTACCGCTTCATTTGAAAAGATCACAGATGGCGAAGTAGTTAATGACCTTGGCTACTCATACGGCTTTGCATGGGCAGATTGGGATGCTGATGGTGACCTTGATATTTTTACTGCAAGAACATTTAATGAAAATGAAAACAATTCCGCTTATTTGAATAACGGTAACAATAACAAATGGTTAGAAATTAAATTAACAGGAAATGCAACCAATCGCTCCGCCATTGGGTCTAATGTTAAAGTAAGGGCAGTTATTAACGGTACACCCGTTTGGCTTTCGCGCACAGTTGAAGGGCAATCAGGTTATTGCGGGCAGAACCTTGACCTGCATTTCGGTTTAGGAAATGCAGTTACTATTGATACTATCAGGGTAGAGTGGCTTTCGGGCGCGGTTGAAAATTATACCGCTGTAGCTTCGAACCAGATCATAAGGATCATAGAAGGTACCGGGATCATTGGCATTCAGCAAAACGGTAATGTAGTGCCCGAAGGATTTAACCTGCATCAGAACTATCCAAACCCGTTCAATCCCTCAACAAGGTTCAGCTTTGATCTTGCTGAGGCGGGGGATACTGAACTTAAGATTTACGACGGATTAGGTAAAGAGCTTGAAGTAATTTTTGCAGGCTCACTTAGTGCAGGAAGTTATACATTCGATTTTAATGCATCCAACTATCCAAGCGGGGTGTACTTTTATACAATAACTTCAGGCAGATTCAGCATGACAAAAAAGATGGTTCTTTTGAAATAATCTTTGAATTCTACATGTTAAATTAAACCCTAATGAGCCCTTTGGCATCTTATCAAATATACATAAGTAGTTATATTGCATATTATATAAATTTTTATATCTTTGTAGAAAAGAAGCGCAATGTTTCAAAAAAGGTTCATTTTTGGCATTATTTGTCCGTTCTAAGTCCATAATTTAAGCTTTGTATAGCTTAGATTTGTAAGTAAGCCGAGCAGCCGTGCTGTAATATTAAAAGTTATTGTGCTTCCAATTCAGGAAGTTCAGAACTCCATATCAAAGTGAATAAAGTTCAAACTTATGATAACTTTTAGTACAGCTAACTCTTCAAAAGTACGTGCATGCTCTTACGGCTTCACGGATCAGGAAAGACAATTCAATTCAAAACATAATGCTTCAAAAAAATTAAACCTTTTGTAACACTGGTGCATCAAAGAAAAGAGTTCGGTGAATTGCAGCATGTGAATTACAGCATGTGAAACGCAGCAAGTAAACGCAGAACCGGAATTTCTCCTTCTGGAAAAGAATAAAGAGCAGTGCGATTGGGCGACGCTTGTTTTGAGGGCTCAAGCGTGTAGGCGGCTTAGAAAAAAGTAGGCTGCCGCCTGTCTCTAAAATTGTAACCTATATTTGACCCATAGGCAATATTTTTTGAGACAGGCATCGCACACGCTCTTTTATTTTTACTCTTCTTTGACACAAAATAGCAATATTCAATAAGCGTACATCTCTAATTAGTTTTAAATTGAATTGAATGAAAACATCATCTTTATCAATACCGGTTATAATGCTTTTTCTTTTGCTCTTTGCGTGTCAGCTTAGCGCGCAAACAGGAAATGAAATGGCCGGCGATGATAAAACCTCTGCCAATATTAATTCCGCTCCAAAGATCGACGGTAAGATAGATAACTCAGAGTGGTCGAATGCCAAAGTATTCAGCGACTTCCACATGATGATACCCAAGTCAGACTCGAAAGATTATGACAGCACAATTGCGTATATCAGGCAAACCAGGGATGCTATCTATATCGCTATTAAATACTGGCCGCGCGGAAAGATAATAAAACAATCGTTAACAAGGGATAGGAGCACAGATGAAGAAAATGAATTCTTCATTTTGCTCGATCTAGAGAACAAGAACAAAAACGGATATGTGTTCGTTGTAAGTTTTCTGGATAACCAGCGGGATGCTGTTGTATATAACCAAACCAATCAATCATATGAGTGGGACTGGCAGTGGGAAAACAAGTCGAAAATTTACAAAGAAGCAAAAGACGGCAAGCCCGGATATGTTGAACTGGAGATCAAGATCCCGGTTGACAGGCTCCAGAACAAGAACAAAAAACAGATCGGCATTGACCTGCAGCTTTTTTCATATACGCCCGATGGCAACTATACATGGTATGCCTTAACACCAAACAGTGAGCTGTTAAATCTGAAAAGTACATATAAGCTTGATCTGACCACACCCTTTGACGAAAAGCTTAACCTGAGATTCAGCCTTACGCCGTTCCTGGTTGGGCAGTATGCTAACTTTGATACTGCAAAAGTAAAATTTGGCGGAGAGTTTGCAGTTAGCCTTGATAAACACAAGCTGAAAAGCACAGTGTTTACAGATGAATCAACTATTGAAGCAGATCCGTTCCGTTTCGCGTTTTACGGCAGGCCCATATTCCTGCAGGAAAAAAGGCCATTCTTCAGCAAAGATCTGGATATATACAGAACTCCGGTGAACCTGTTTTATACAAGGGCTATACAAAAGATACAATATGGCTTCAACTATACCTACCGCAGTGATAAGTTTAAAATGGGCGGAGTATTTGTAAAAGATACTGTACCTGACTTCAGCGGTTCCAGGCGTACGTTTGCAATTGGGAGGCCGAATTTTAACTTTCAGGATTTCAACATTGGCGGATTATTCCTGTATTATCACGATACACTTGGTAACTACACTGAAAAGGTGCTGAGTGTTGACGGAAAGATAAACCTGCCTTCAAGGTTCAGGTTTATTCCCCAGGTAGCCCGCAGCTTTAATAATGACGGTTCGGGTGCGAACATGTACAGTGGCTACCTGTATTATGAACAAAACAGTAACGGTGGTCCCTACATGGATGCCGGGTATACAAGGTATGACTCAAATTTTGTTGTATCAACTTTGTTTAATAACTACGGCAACAACTATGATGAGTTAAATATCAGTGCGGGATACCAGTTCGTAAATAACAACAAATACTTCAGCAATATAAATTTATCGGCGGGATATTACAGGTCTCACAAGTTTGACGACGATTTAGACAGGCCGTTTGGCTTCAATAAACAAAACGGCGTCTTTGGTAACCTGTATTACAAAGTTACAGGATGGCTCAGTTTCGGACATAATATTAATTACGACCGCCCCAATGACTACGATGAGAACAATAATATCATTACGCGGGAAAACATTCTGGCTGATAATAATTTTAAAGTTGTGTTCGGCAATAACTCTTTTTCAGCAGGGGTTTATGGCGGCAGGTATTTCGGCGAAAAGCTCGTAAATCCATATGCATCCATTGACCTGGCGTTTCTTGGCAAATTCAGGCTTGGAGCAAATTATAACTATATTAAACAGGGTGATAATTTTGAACAATCAATTTATAATATAAAGCTTGATTATAAAGTAATTGAAAAGCTGTTCCTCAGGGCGTACTACCAGCGTGATACATATAACAAAAGAGCGCTCCTCAATACAATGCTTCAGTATGAGTTCTTCGGCGGAAGCAGCGTTTACCTGGTATTGAATCTTGATGGCGATAAGCTTGAATACACAAGGAGATATTTCAAGGTGAGCTACGAGTTTAACTTCTAGTTCTTAGGGTTTTTGATTTTAATATTCTTTTCCAATAATTTAAATGAACAGCTATGCAAAAAGTTCTCTTTGCATTAATCGGATTTGCCCTTCATAGCTTTTTGTTCGGGTCTATGCTGCATGCCGGCGAGGTTTTTACCGAGCCGCAAAAACTAAGGTATGAGTACAAGATCGAAACTGATCTTAATACCGAGAAGTTCTCTGATGTATTCTGCGAACGCCTTAAAACCAAACATAACTGGCGGCAGGTGGAGTCTAATGTATCTGCGGATGAAACGTACACCAGCGTATTCAGGTTCAAAGATGAAAAGCAGCACCGTTGGGAGTGCGAGGTAAAGATCCGCAGGGACGGGCTGGACAGCCGGAAGATGGATGTGCTCATGATGATGAGCCCCGAGATCGAAAGCTGAAAAATCTGCAAAAAAAGTTTTTCATATTGGTTAATAACTGCTTAAAAGCCGTTTTTGATAAAAAACGGCTTTTTTTATGATTGGAATCATATTAATATCTCACACAGGATGGTATTTTTGTGAATACAGGAGATATTTATGCCGGTACCAACCACCAGAACAAATGAATCTGCACATATTTTTTTAAATCAGCAGAAGTGCAACGATTGCGGCCTCTGTGTTGAAGTTTGCAAAGATTTCACACTCATTATGCAGGATGGCAAAGTTAAGATCAGTAAAACACCGCTCTTCGGATGCATTGGCTGCGGTCAATGCGCCGCTATATGCCCGCACGAAGCAATTTCAATTGCCGGAAGAACACTGCACTCCGGTGACTTTGTTGAGCTTCCGCCTAAAAATATGAGAGCCTCTTATGCCTCGCTGTATGACCTGCTATTATCACGACGAAGCATAAGGGATTTCCGTGATGAAGAAATTCCGCAAAACCTCGTCGGTATGATCCTTGACGCTGCGGTAACTGCTCCGATGGGAATACCGCCTTCTGATGTAGGTGTAATAGTTTTCAAAGGGAAAGAAAGAGTCCGTGAGTTTTCATTTGATTTCATTTCCGGGCTTTCCAAAATGAAAAAGATATTCTCGAAGCCTATGCTTACTCTTATGCGTCCTTTTATGAGCAAAGCCGATTACGAGGTATCAAAAAGTTTCCTTGTGCCCTTAATAAACTTTTTTGATAAGACAAAAAAAGAGGACAAGAACTACCTGCTCTATGATGCTCCGGTTGCCATGTACTTTTATAATTCCGGTTACTGCGATCCGTGCGACCCATACATTCCCGCTGTATATGCAATGATCGCAGCCCATTCGCTGGGGCTTGGGTGCTGCATGATCGGAAGTATTGCACCATTCCTGAAGCGGATGAAAAAGCTGAAATCGAAATACAGCATACCCCCGGATTCGAAAGACGGAATATTCCTGATATTCGGATATCCTAAATACAAGTATCATAAAGCCATAAAAAGATCTTTCGCAAAAGTCCGTTATGTAAGCTGCAATTAATGTTTTAAAATAGTTCTCTTATTTTAAATCATTAATTGCTATTTTACCGGATGGTAAAAAAGTTCTTAAGAAACGAGCTTTCATTTCTGCTGGCTGTACTCACACTTTCACTCCTTCATTTATTCGGAAAGAACCCTATTATAGGAGAATATCTTATAGTAGAATCTATTCTCTTTCTTTTGATTTTTGCGGTCATAATTTACGCCGCGCTGGGTGTTGTTCATCATGCCGAGCTGCTTGCGTTCAAATTCGGCGAGCCATATGGCACCATGATACTAACACTATCCGCCGTTACAGTTGAAATTATCATGATCGCGACTATGATGTCGCATGGTGATTCAGATCCGGCCATTGCAAGAGATACCATATTTTCAACATTGATGATACTGCTCAACGGCCTTACCGGGCTGATTATGCTGATTGGCGGAATCAAATACGGCGAGCAGAAGTATAACATCAAAAGCACAAATTCATTTTTCTCCATGATATTCGGGATAGTTGGCATAGGGCTTTTCCTTCCGCTGGCTATACCGATAGAAAACTACGCAGTGTTCGAAACATTCCTTATTATTATCTGTATCCTGCTATATGTATTTTTCCTGAGGATGCAGGCAAAAGAGCATAATTATTATTTCAGGTTTGAAGGAGCTAAAAAGAACCTGAACGATGAAAACGAACATCTTCCGCCGAAAACTAAGATAAGCTCAGCATATCATTTTTTTATGCTTTTAGCCACAATTGCAGCAATATCGATCCTTGCCGAAAGCCTCTCAGTATATGTTGATGACGGCATCGAAAAGCTGCATATGCCGGCTGCTGTTGCGGGGCTGATAATTGCTCTCATTATAGTTTCGCCGGAAGCGCTCACAGCTATTCGCGCCGGATTGCATGATGATATGCAGCGGGTGATAAATATATCGCTCGGCTCAATGCTCTCGACTGTGAGCCTCACAATTCCGGCTGTACTTATTGTTGGATTGATCATTAATCAGGATGTACTGCTCGGGCTTACGCCGATACAATCTGCAATGGTTATAACATCACTGCTGGTTGGTATTCTAAGCTGTAAGGATGGAGAAAGCAACGCACTGCAGGGATTCATCCACTTCATGCTGTTTATCACTTTCGTTTTCCTGATATTTGTCTGAGATCACTGTGTTGAAAAAAGCCATGTTACTGCTCCTGTTCAATCTCAGTTGTGTTTACTGTGATTCACTAAGTGTACTGTTTCTTGGTGATACACACTTTGGTGAAAATTATCAATACGACCCTAAATTCAATCACGGGGAAAATATAATTGAAGAATATGGTTATGATTATTTCTTTGAAAATGTAAAAGATATACTTTTAACTTTCGATATCACATTTTGCAATCTGGAAACACCGCTTATAAACATCGGCCGAAATACTTTGCCTGTTTCATATATGAAACCTTATTTGCACTGGGGCACCCCCGACTCAGTGGTGAAATATCTGAAAAAATACAATATTAACAATGTAACGATGGGTAATAACCATGTATTTGACTATGGCCAAATGGGTTATAACTCAACTGTGAATGCATTAATCAGCGGTAAGATAAATTGTTTTGGCGCAGGTGATGATTCATTAAGAGCCTCAAAACCTCTTATCCTGGATACTAAAGGAAATAAATTAATAATATTCGGCGGGTTTGAATACAGGCAAAAGTATGATACACATTATGATTTTTATGCCGGTGTGAATAAACCCGGTGTAAATAAATTAGATACCATCCGGCTTTCTTCTCAGATCAAGCTATATCGCAAAGATAATCCCGGCGCAATTATAATAATTTATCCGCACTGGGGCAGTAATTATAAACCCGCAAATGAACTGCAAAAGGCTTATGCGCATAATTTTATTGATGCCGGCGCTGACTTGGTGATAGGGCATGGTGCACATACTATCCAGGAAGTTGAATTATATAACGGGAAGTGGATATTTTATAATATCGGTAACTTCATATTTAACTCTCCCGGAAGGTACAGATCAACAGGCGCAAAACCATTTGGGATAATGTTAAAACTAATAATAAACAGCAGCGGGAATTATTTTGTTATATATCCTGTAAATACAAATAACAAAGCCAATGATTACAGCATTAGGCCTATCAAAAACAATGAGATCGGGGATCTCTATGAAGTTCTCTTCAGAAAAAAATACTCTATTTCTGTTAACAGGGATAATTCCATAATTCTCAGATAAAATATTTCATTCCTGCTTCTCTCTTAATATTTTTATAGCAATCGTATTTGAATTTAATATACCTTCCCATGCTTTTACAAATTCTTTACTTGTAAAATCCGTATACCTGCTTCCCAGAAGATAAAAATTAACCTCCGGTGTCAATTCCCTCAGGTATTTGATATTAAATGACCAGTCTCCAACGGGTGGCGCCCCTCTGCATAACCAGCTTATTTCAAACTTGCCCGTTTTTGTTAATGAATCATGGGCGGGAATATCCGCAAAAGCGGAATACTCATCATAGTTAAACTCTTTGGTTTCACCGTTTTCCTTTGGAATACGTTCATACATTCTGAAGCAATGGCTATACCCGAAGACTTTTTCTGCTGTATATTCAAGATCAAAGTAAGGCTCAAACTTAACTTTTACGGGTTCACCCGTATTGTTGTGTATTGTGTAAGTTAATTCTATCAGGTCATTTTCATTGCTTCTGCCGTAGATCTTTTGGTAAACCGCTTTATCTGAAGTTAAACTGACAGTTATATTCTGCGAAAGTACCATAGCCGGCAAAATTAAGATTAACAAAAGAATTTTATTCATAACATTATTTGATGGATGAAATAAATTTACGGATATTATTGCATGTATCATCAATCATTGCCTGCACTGCTTCAGCTGTGTGGCTTGATTTATGCGGTGACATAACAACATTTGGCAGCTCCCAAAACGGAAAATTGCCCGGCATTACCGGCTTAGTTTCTTTGCCGGGATATTTGTACCATACATCAAGTGCTGCCCCTGCCACAATATTATCCTTTAAAGCATTATACAGCGCCTCCTCAAGAATTGTTTCACCCCGGCCTACGGAAATTATGAACTTTCCCTTTAAATTGGCGATATTTTCATTATTTATTATATGTTTTGTTTCCGAAGTAAGTGGTAAAACGTTGAAAATTATATCGCATTTCAGAAACAGATCGTTAATATCATCTGTTAACTCAATATCTGTATCATTTGAATGCAGAGTGATATTACGCCTGAAGCCAGTTACTCTGCAATCAAAAGGAACGAGATATTCAGCAATACACCTGCCAATATTGCCATACCCCATTATGCCGCATCGTTTGTTTCGCAGCGTAGTCCACATATCCTGGTCTTCCTTGGTTCTGTTCCATATGCCTTGTTTCAGGTCGTGGTGGAATTCATTCACCCTTCCAAGTAATGCAAGTGCCAGGGCAATCGCATGTTCTGCAACATATGGCGCGTTTGCATGGGTGTTGTATAAGGCAATGTTCCTTTGCTTCAGTTCTTCAACGGGGAAGTTGTTGAGTCCCGTGAACGGAACGATAACTGCTTTAAGCAGCGTTGATTCCGCCAGTTCATCTGCAGAGAGCCTTCCGCAGATAACAGCATCCGTTGTTTTAAGTTCTGTGATTCTATCCGCTGGCTTACTGTTAACTGTAAACTCAACTTCCGGAAACTCAAGCTTTAGTACATCAAGCTTTTCTTTCCAGTAGCCTTCAGGTTCAAATAATAAAAGTACTTTCATAGATTGAAATTTGTCTAATAATTAGCTCACTCACTGTCTCTTTCGATTCTCATTCCCTCCGAAGGAGTCCTTCGGACAAACTCCAGTTTGGGAATGGACAGACCAGTTCTCTCTCTCCTACGAGGAGAGGGGCTAGGGGGTGAGGTGATTAATCTACCAGCCATCGGAGCCTTCTTCGCCTTTGAATGGTCCCACAATATTCCGGGTTATCCATCCGCCATAAAACTTGCCCGGCTGGGGTGTAACAAGTTCATCATCAATATAACATTCGTCCATCTTCTGCGCGTAGAAAGCCATATGATCCTTCAGCTCCTTGAAACCTTCTACCGGCTTGGGATAGTACCAGCATGCGTAGCGTACCTGTTTATCTTCCACGTTCAAATGGTAATAATTTGCCGAGCCCTTCCATTCACAAAACGAATGGTTATCGGCGGGAGAGAGCAGCTCCATTTTTACATCCTTTGGCGGAATGTAATAAACCGGTGGGTGCGAAGTCTCCAGTACACGCTTCGCGCGTGTGGTATCTGCTATAATTTCGCCTGCAAATTTAATTGTTATGTGGCCGGGGAAGTCTTCGATCTTTGGCGGGCGTGGATAGTCCCACACTGATTCCTGCCCTGCCCCGGGTGTTATTGGTTTTGGTTTCATTTTCTTTTTGTGTTATGACTTCAAAATGTGCAACGCCGGTAAAACAAAAAAGGCAGATACGATCTGCCTTATAGGAATTATTGGTGTACAAAGTTCTACGCCAGTACTTCGCTGCTTACGAGGTAAAATCTCTCTATCTTCGCTTCGAACTTCTGGCCGTTATCGCGCATCATGGTATAGGTACCCTCCATTGTTCCCCAATTAGTATTAATAGGGCAGTGGCTGGAGTACTCAAACGATTCGCCCGGCTCAAGCTCGGGAGTATAGCCAACAACACCCGGACCGTCAACACGCTCCT
Organism: Ignavibacteria bacterium; assembly: GCA_014879675.1. Lineage (GTDB taxonomy): Bacteria > Bacteroidota > Ignavibacteria > Tepidaquicellales > OLB5 > OLB5. Next base: position 2,884 of record JACSRQ010000162.1, on the reverse strand, counting down.
GGTCGCCCTCGGCGTTAATTATCAGCCAGTGCCTGGAAAGCAGCTTAACTTTAGCTTCGCTTTCGTTGGTGATAACTACTTTGTAAGTAAATGAAAATCTGTTAGTTTCGGGGCTTGATTGCTCCGGGATATATTCCGGAAAAACCTGAACTCTGACCCCCTCGGTTACGGTATCTGAACCAATTTCGTGAACAGCGGTAATGTTTTGCATGTGTAATTTTAACACAATATTCAGATAAAATCAATGGGTTTGTGAAGTGTGAAAAATTTTTGGATAAAGGTGAGATAATGAGTTTATTGCCGGATGCGAACGCAGAAACCAGTCAGGCAAACTGCAAGCAGTCAGGGTGAATATAAGCGTATTGCGCCGCTTCGCGGCTTTTGATAATTGTACCTTATGTCGATGGGCTGCGCCCATCGCTAACATATATCGCCCCTGCGGGGCTGATTTTAATTTCGCAGTGATTCCTGAAAGCATGAGGAATTATAAACCTGCCAGGTTTGAGCATCGTGAATCCTGAATATTCGTTGGATTAAACCTGGCAGGTCTGGATTAGAACAAGACTAAAGCATCAGCAGAAGTTTATTGTATCAGCAGAGTCTCTTCGCAGAAGGACTCTGCGTAGAGGTTATCCATGTTTCCGGAGACCTAATAACGCAGAGAATCTGAAATGTATGTTTTAGTTGCCCGCTTCAGTTCTCTTGATGAATGTAAGAGTATGCAGATTACCCCCTTGTGTTCCCCCTTTCAGGGGGAAATGATTTTCCGATAGGCTGCGCCCATCGCTGACATATATCGCCCCGTTGGGGCTTTGATAAAATTATAATAGCAGAGTCACTGGAAAGTACAATCTGCTATTTGCTATTTGTTGTATGCTATTTGTTATTTGATCTTCGCCAGTTCTCTTGGCCGTATATCTTCAGCAATCCCTTTGCCGTTTTGCCTGTGGCGTTCACCGATCTGCTGGCGCCACATTGCGTAATATAGCCCTTTGATCTCAAGCAGCTCTTCATGCCTGCCTTCTTCAACTATATGTCCGCGTTCAAGAACAAAGATTTTATCGGCATGCATTATGGTCGAGAGCCTGTGAGCTATGAGTATTGTGATGTGATCAGTCCGTGCAGATACGTCTCGGATAGTCTGCCCGATCTCTTCTTCGGTAAGTGAATCCAGCGCGGATGTTGCCTCATCGAAGACCAGCAGCTTGGGTTTCCTCAGTAGCGCGCGTGCTATCGAAAGCCGCTGCTTCTCGCCGCCGGATACTTTCACGCCGCCCTCGCCAATAACGGTATCTATACCTTTTTCCGCACGCGCCAGCAGATTCTGGCATGCGGCTTTGTTCAGCGCATCCATTATCTCGTCATCAGTAGCGTTCGGATTAACAAACAGAAGGTTCTCTTTAATTGTACCTGCAAAAAGCTGAGTATCCTGTGTTACAAAACCGATTTGATTTCTCAGAAGATCGAAATCTATTTCTTTGCCGGCCACGCCATTGTAGTATATTGTGCCTGATTGCGGCGAATACAATCCAACAAGCAGCTTAACCAATGTGGTTTTTCCAGCACCCGAAGGACCGACAAATGCCACCGTCTGACCCAAGGTAGTTTTGAATGTAATGTTTTCGAGGGCGTGGTTAGATGCGCTTAAATGTTTGAATGTAACGCCTTCAAATGCGAATGTTTCAATCGTGCCAATGGATACAGGTTTTTCAGGTTTTTTCTCCAGCGGTGTTTCAATTATATCCTTAAAATTATTCAGCGATACTTCTGTTTCCCTGTAAACGTTAATTATGTTGCCAAGCTCCTGCAGCGGGCCGAATATAAAGAATGAGTATATATAGAGCGAAAAGAACTCACCCGCAGTGATCACCCTCGAAAATATCAGGTACATCATGAGGAAAAGAATTGATGTCCTGAGGAAGTTTACAATTGTTCCCTGTATAAAGCTAAGGCTACGGACAAATTTTACTTTCTTCAGCTCAAGTCCGAGAATTTTTTCTGTTGTTGAGTTAAGCCTGTTTATTTCCTGTCCGGCTAATCCAAGACTCTTAACAAGCTCGATGTTCCTTAATGATTCGGTGGTAGTTCCGGCAAGAGCGGTTGTTTCGCCAACGATCTTTTTCTGTATAACCTTTATCTTCTTGCTGAGCTTTGAGCTTATGAATGCTATCAGCGGGGCAGTTATTGCGTACACGGGGAAAATGACCCAGTGAATTGAAAATGAGTATATAGTTACAAAAATCAGCCCTATTAAAGTTGTGTAAACAATATTTATTGAGAGGCCTATAAGTTTCTCAACATCCGTGCGCACTTTCTGCAGAACGCCCAATGTTTCGCCGCTGCGTTTATCTTCAAATACCTGGTAGGGAAGCTCAAGTGAGTGTTTTATACCGTCGGCGTACATGCGTGCCCCAAGCTTCTGGGTTATCATGTTGATATAGTAATCCTGGAAGTTTTTGGCTACTCTGGATACAAATGCCGCACCGATACCCAGCCCCAGCAGCAGGCCAACACCCTTGAAGAACTGTTCGGAGGTGTATTTATCGAATTTTGTGGCATAATCATCAATTATGTAACGTACAATGAGAGGGTCCATCATTGAGAACATCTGGTTTACGGCTGCTAATACGAGGGCAACGATTATGAAACCCCTGTAATTTTTGAGATACGAAAGAAGTAATTTCATTTATGGATTGTTAGGCTGCAATTTTAACTAATTTAACTTTACCAAAAAAGGTATGAATTATAGTAATCCGGTGTTTATAGGTCTATTAATTATGCAAAATACAGCACACCCTGCCCCGGCTCTCGTAAAAAGAGAAGGGGCGGGAAGCCAGGCTCTGCTTATTAAGACGTAATTAACTATTTTTTATTTTGTTAAGAA
>JACSRQ010000178.1 GCA_014879675.1 Ignavibacteria bacterium | reverse complement strand
CAAAGAGATCGCCGTACTTGTAAACGAAAATCTAAAACCCGGCATTTACGAAATCGAATGGGATGCCTCAAACATTCCCAGCGGCGTATATTTCTATTCACTCATCACAAGCGAATTTACCCAAACAAAAAAAATGGTGGTTCTGAAATAGCGATATATTCATTTATGATTATCTTTATATGCCGCCGGATATTACGACGGCATATTTTTTTTTACATTTAATTTAATCATACACACTTATATTTTGCTCTCTTAAATCAATAAGATCTGATGAATTCGCCTGAAGGCAGCAAAATTTCGGGAAGCACATATGCGGGGATATTCCTGGTAGCACTATCCACACTGATGTATGAGATACTGCTAACACGGATATTCAGCGTAACAATGGGCTACCATTTTGCATTCATGGCGGTATCGCTGGCGATGTTCGGCTTAACGGCCGGGGCGATCATTGTGTATATTTACCCGCACAAATTCCCCCAGGAAACAATAAACACCGTACTTGCCCGACAGTCGTTCTATTTCAGCCTGGCTACAGTGGCAAGCTTCCTGCTTCATATAGCGATCCCCTTCACACACGGAATGAATCTTGCCGGAATATCTGTAACTGTGCTCACATATACGGTTATATCAATACCGTTCATTTTCAGCGGTATTGTGATATCGCTGATCCTCACGCGTTTCCCTGCTTCAGTGAACAGGCTTTATGCGGCCGATCTCGCCGGGGCATCGCTGGGCTGCATTCTGGTTGTAATTGTGCTTAACGTATCCGGCGGCCCGACCGGTGTATTTATAACCGCGCTTATCCCCGCCGCAGCTTCGCTTGTATTTATGGGCAGGCAATTTTCAGCAAGCGGGTTTGGCAGAACTGTCATGGCTTTCCTTCTTCTAGTTGCTGTATTCTCTATTTATCAAACTGTACTGGTTTCCAAGCATGATGCACTGCTCAGGCTTGTATGGATCCGCGGAGAGTATGCTGAAAAACCTATGTATGAAAAGTGGAACTCCTTTTCGCGTGTAAGCATAGATGGCGACTCAACCAAATACGAAGTACCGTTCGGCTGGGGCCTAAGCAACAAATACGACCGATCGAAAAAGATACGTCAGCTTATGATGAATGTTGACGCGCACTCAACAACCGTGCTCTCGCACTTCTCAGGTGATACTTCGGAGCTATCGCACTTAAAGTATGATGTATCCAACATTGCCAACTATCTTCGTCCCAAAAGCGATGTGCTGATAATCGGCAGCGGCGCGGGACGCGATGTACTATCTTCAATAGCGTTCGGGCAGAAAAGCGTGCTTGGTATAGAGATCAACAAAGATATGATCTCAGCTATTAACGAAGATTTCGGCGGATTCACCGGCCACCTGGATAAATACCCCAATGTTGAGTTTGTAGGCGATGAGGCGCGGAGCTACATTCAGCGGATGGATAAGGGCAGGAAGTTTGATATAATACAGATATCGGTTATTGATAACTGGTCGGCATCTTCATCCGGCGCCTTTGTGCTTACTGAAAACGCGTTATATACTGTTGAAACGTGGAAGATGCTGCTTGAAAGGCTGAAACCTGACGGAATACTTACTGTAACAAGATTCTTCAGGTCAACACTTATAGAGCATTACAAGCTCATCAATATATCCGCTGACGCACTGGAATCACTTGGTGTTAAGGATATCAGGAAACACCTGATGATAATTAAATGCATGCAGCAGGAAAAAGAGATCGATGGCGCGGCGACAGGCACAATACTCATCAGCCGCTCACCATTTACTGAAGCAGATTTCCGCATTACCGATAGTCTTAACCAAACATTCGATTTTGAAACTATCCTCTCACCGGAAAAGGCAATTGATTCAATGCTGGTAAAGCTTACATCTTCGACCGATATTCGTAACAAAGCAACGGAGAATTTTCCCATAGATATCAAAGCGCCGAATGATGACAGGCCATTCATTTTCCATTATATGGGATTTAAAGATATGCTCACTCCCCAATTGTGGAAACAGTGGGACCTGCTGTTCAACGCAAAGGCGCTGCTCATACTAATAACGCTGACCGTAACAATGCTTGTGCTTTCAGTGTTGTGTGTGGTAATACCACTTAAGATGACTACGCGGAAGGCAGACCTTAAAGGATCATTTCCGTTCTTTATATTTTTTATGGCGATAGGGCTGGGATTTATGCTGATAGAAATATCACAGATCCAGAGGCTGAACATCTTCCTCGGCCACCCCACGTACAGCCTTGCCGCGGCATTGTTCACGCTGCTGCTCTCGAGCGGGATCGGAAGCTGGTTCGGCGGCAAGTCTGATACGCCGCGTTACAGCCGAAGATTTGTTTCACTGATAATTGTTTTGGCAATCACGGGTTTGTTTTCACCTTATTTGATAGAAATGTTCAGGGAATACAACAATACTATCAGGATTGCGGTATCGGTAGCGATGCTTTTCCCTATGGGGTTATGCCTTGGTATGGTTTTCCCTGCGGGGATAAAGCTTGCGGGCAAGCTGAAAGAAGGCACACGGCTGGCTTCATGGCTGTGGGGCATAAACGGTGTAATGAGTGTGCTAGCAACAAGTGTTGCAATCATTATTGCGATGAACTACGGTATCTCTGCTTCGTACTGGACGGGCGTTGGATTTTATGTTGTTGCTTCGGTCGCCGTTGTTTACATGAACCGTGCTGCACTAAAAATGAACAAAGCATAAAAAAAAAGACCTGCATCTCTGCAGGTCTTTTGTAATTTCTCTTTCGTAAAAAAACCAATTATTTAGTCGGTTTAGGCGGGATAAGATCTGATCTCTTTTTCATAATCTGGCCAGCCATACCTGCGTAGAACCTGAAAAGCTGGTTCACGCCTGAAACCTGGCAGATGAATGCCGGCGGTTCGGAGTTTTCCTTGTACAGGTTTATCACTGTTGTTTGTGCTGGGCCGGTTAGAGTCAATGTATATGTCGGTACCGGGAAAGTCGTCATAACAGTATCCTTGAAATCTTCAGCTTTGAGATTTTCGAACATTTTCAGGAAGCCATCCATAACAGAAGTAGAAACTGAATCCCCTTCAACTTTCCAAACATTGAGTGAATCCTTCGCTGCCGTGAAATCAACATTGTTTGAATCAGTTGATTTGAATGTTATTTTAGTGAGCCCGAATGAACTAACCGAAACTACCGATTTATCCCTGTAATCCTTCAGCTGTTTGGTAAAATTACCCGCAGAAAGCTTAGATGCGAGCAGTATCCTGTTCTCATCAGGCTTCTGGATGTATGAGTTATCGTTAGCCTGTGATTTGCCGAGTATAAATGTACCCAGAGGTTTGCCTTCCTGATAAGTTGTGATCTTTGAGTTATTCACGGAATCAAGGTAGCCACTGAACTTTGCCGGGTTTTCCGAGGCCACGCTTTCGAGCATGAAGTTCTTAAGATCTTTCAGCATTGCGTTTACCGCGGATGTATCGGCATTATAGGTTATGGGCTTGGTAATCTTCCACTGGTTATTTTGCTTTTCGAATGTAATTGATTCCGAAATCTTAACAATCTCAATTTTATCTATTTTTGACGAGTCTGCAACAAACAGCTTGGCATCGATCTTCTCGGTAGAAACCTTTTCGCCGCTGCGGAAAAAGAGGAAGTAAACCGCTATCAATACAGCGAATACAGCCAGTAATATTTTAATATTCTTATTCATGTGTTCCTGTTATTATTAGGATATTCAGATTTATAGATTAGTTTTTTGATGCTTTCTTTTTTCTCCATCTTAGCAAGCCGTACAGAAGCACAAGTAACGGCGGTCCAACAAGCATACCGTATTTTACAAGTGTTTTGGTACTGTCTTCGATTGATTCAAGCGGTTTCGGATTTGCATCCTTGGATCTTATCATTGAAAGACCTGCATCATCGCTCATATAATCTATCATATTTGCAAAGAACAGGAGGCTCTCATCCGGTCCGCGGAATTCATCGGTTGGGAAATCACCGTTGCCGATAACTATGATCTTTGTATCGGGGCTTTCAGGCTTAACGTTTGTGGGTGCAGGTGAAGAACCCGAAACCGTATCAGCCGGAACCGGCTTGCCGTTATAGAAGCTTTTGAACTTTCCTTCGTAAACCGCGCCAACTGTAAGATCTCTGAACTTGAACATACTATCAGGCAGCATTGTACCGCTTGCCTGGACAATAGCAAATTCATTGTTGAGTCCTGATTTTGGTGATGTGGTTAACAGCGGCATACCTTTAACACCCTTGGTCGAAGCGGCATTTAGATCGATATCGCTGGTTAAGCCAAGAAATACCTGCCCAATAGCTGCGAATGATGGAATATCCCTGTTTATGTTAAGTATTTTTGGATAATAGGGAAAAGGTATCTGTGTGTACATCTGCATCGGTCCCTGCTGAACAGGTACGCTTACGAAGGCACACTCTTTATCTGTTACAATTGTATTGTTTAGTTTTGCGCCGTAATTTTCAAGCAAGTCTTCAAGTCCGGTTGGAACAACCTGAGCTATCTGGAATTGTTGCTGAGAAGTTACACTTACCTTGCTCATCATAAAAATTACTTTTCCGCCGTTCATTATATACTGGTCAATCGCGAACTTGAGATTTTCCGGAACTACGGAAGGCGGTGTTTGCTGCTGCCCCATTTGCTGTTGCTGCTGCTGCGGGGCTTTAGGTGAAAACACTACCAGTGTTTTTATATCAGCAGGTATAGGAGTATTTTTGGAAGCGTCAACATTTGTAACATTGTAGAACTTCGAAAGATACTGGTTAACCTTCCCGATCTTATCAACGCCTGTCATGTTGGGGCCTGCAAGCAATCCAACCTTTTTAAGCTCGGGTTGTGTAAGCCTGTTTATAACGCCTGTGAGATCATATTCAAGATTCTCAGTGCTTCCGATAAACGGGAGAGTTTCCTGTTTGCCGCCGTATAAAAGTACAACACCCATATAAGCCTTCAAAGCCTCCGCCCTGTCGTTCTTAACGGTCTGCACCTGTACCGGCTGAATGCCGTATTTCTGTGCTTCATTTTCGAGCTCAGTTTCATCGCTCGGGCTGATTATCTCGTAAGATATCTTGCCGTTGGAAGCATTCCTGTAATCATCAAGAAGCTCCTGCAGGTAGCGGCGGTTGTTATTGTACGGCGCAGGAAGGTTATCGGTAAAATATGCCTTTACCACAAGCTTATCATCAAGCCTTCCGACAATTGATTTGCTTGCATCTGAAAGCGTATAGATCTTATTTGGAGTAAGATCCCACCTGAAGAATACCTGCAGCGCAATAATATTTATTACCACAAGGATACCTACAACAAGCAGCACGCTGATAATAGACTGCCTGCGGCGTGATTCGGTTTTTTTCTTCCTGCTGGCTAAGCGCTCATCTTCTTCAAGCTCTTCTGAGGATTCTTCTATTATTTCCTCTTCTTTTAATTCGTCTTTATTTTCTAATTCTTCTGCCATATGACTTGGTTAATACATTAATTTTTTGTTTAAAAAATAAACTTCTACCGCTTACCACTTCCTGCTTTCAAGAGATACCTTGGTGAGGAAAAGTGACAGGAATATCATTGAGAAATAGTATATCAGCACCCTTGAATCAATTACACCCCTTGAAATATTAGCGAGGTGATAATCGGTGGTTATATACTCAAAAATTGATACTACTGAAGGCGGGAAAACTATCAGAAGCTTGCCTAACAGGAAAAAGAAAAGACAGATAAGCACTGCTACTATAAAAGCAATGATCTGGTTTTCGGTAATTGATGAAACAAAAACTCCCACACCGATAAAAAACGCGCTCATTAAAATGTAGCCTAACAAACTGGTCACAAACGGCCAGAATGCTATGGGCCCGATCATTTTAATGATTATAAAATACAGCACTGTGGGTGAAAGCGTTATGACTATCAGTGTAAGCGCTGCAAGGTATTTGCCTAAAATAAGCTCCATATCAGTTATGGGCTTTGTTAACAGAAGCTCCAGTGTACCCTGTTTCTTTTCTTCTGAAAAGCTGCGCATTGTGATCGCAGGAATAAACACTACAAAAAGCACAAGCTGAATAAAGAAGCTGCCGAAAAATTCCCGCATTGAAGCTATATTGACCTGGAAGAAATTCATTGTGAACAGGAAGCCTGATATCACCATGAAAACTATCATAACTATATATGCTACCGGGGAATTAAAATAGGATTTAAGCTCCTTCGAAAATATTGTTTTTATATTATTAGTATTCATATTCTTATTTTGTTAACTCCCTGAAAATATCTTCCAGCGATGACTGCTTTGTCTGCATCGAGAGCACTGTAGCCTTCTGCTGGGTAACTTTATTTGAAATTACTTCTCTCAGGTCTGAACCTTTATCACCGTATATATTGAAAACAAAGGAATCGCCGGTATCTTTCACAAATTCAACTTTGTTAACATTCCTAATATCCTTCAGGCTGCCTGAAAGAGCATTTTTATCGCAGTTATTTTTAACTTCAAGTATAACAAGGCTCTGGCCTTTTGATTTTGCCTGGAGCTCCTCGGGAGTTCCGTCTGCAACGATCTTGCCTTTGTTGATAATTATTACCCTGTTACATGTTGCTGTTACTTCCGAAAGGATGTGTGTAGAAAGTATCACTGTTTTTTCCTTGCCAAGTTTTTTGATAAGATTCCTTATCTCAATGATCTGGTTCGGATCAAGTCCGGATGTAGGCTCATCTAAAATGAGCACATCTGGATTGTTTATCATAGCCTGCGCAAGTCCAACGCGCTGTTTATAACCTTTCGAAAGCGTGCCGATATCTTTTTTGCGCATGCTCTCGAGTCCGCAAACCTTTATCATTTCCTCGCGTTTCTTTTTGATCTCCCCTGCGGGAACGCCATCAAGCTTAGCCACGAAATCAAGATATTCAACCGGGGTCATATCATAGTAGAGCGGGTTGAGCTCCGGCAGATAGCCCAGCTTTTTTCTCACTTCGAGTGATTTATCCTCAACATCAAAGCCATCTACAACAACTGTGCCCGATGTTGGCGGCAGGTATGTTGTAATGATCTTCATTGTTGTGGATTTTCCGGCGCCATTTGGTCCCAGAAATCCAAGGATCTCTCCTTTTTTTGCTTCAAACGAAATATTATCTACAGCAAGATAGTTGCCGTAGTATTTCGTTAAGTTGGTTACTTTTATTGACATAATAATAGATTTTTGAACTTAAAATTCAACTTAGAAATCATTTAAAAACAGCTCTTTACATAGTGCAGCCTAGACCCGTATGGGGGCAGGCCAAATAGTGGTGGCTTTGGAAGCACAATTATAGAGAATTTATAGGTTTTAAAAAAGGGATAAGTTGGGTAGTAAGGCCTTTACGTTCCTGCTTTACGGAATTTCAAAAATCAATTAGTAATGTTATTTTGCCGGGTTATGGATAACTTGCAACATACCCCCGCACACATCTGCCAGAATTGCGGGCACGACCTGACCGGGAACTACTGTTCAAACTGCGGGCAGAAAAGTGACGAAGTCTACAAAAAATCCGTGTTTTCAATACTCGGCCATTTTTTCGAGGAGCTCTTTACGTGGGATTCCCGTTTCTTCAGTTCCATGAAATATCTTTTTCTTAAGCCCGGATACCTGACCCATGAATATATTTCGGGCCGGATACAGAAATATGTATCACCGCTCAAGATGTTCCTTTTCACAAGTTTAGTGCTGTTTTTCATCATGATTAAGGGCGATCCGGACCAGTACAAAGCGCTGGTCGATGTAGCCGAAAGTGATGACTTCCAGCGGAATTTTATCCTTGAGCAGGAAAGCTCAAGCAGCAAATCAAAAGAGCTTTTCAAAGATGAATTCAATGACCAACTCAACGATAATGTTACTATCTACATTTTCGCTGTCATGTTTTTGTTTTCGGTACTGCTTAAGATAGTTTACATAACGAAGAACTATTATTATTCCGAACATGTCGTGTTCACCCTGCACTTTTTCACATTTGTGCTGTGGAACTTCCTGCTTGGGGTAATCACGCAGGGGCTGGGGGATCTCTCGGTTCTTCTATTCATATATCTCGTTCCCGGCATATACCTATTCTTCGCAATAAAAAGAGTCTATCACCGAACGCTCTGGAAGGCTGTGCTCGCGGGAATGTTCCTGACATTCTCATACTGGATGCTGGTTACTATGTGGATAATCGGAACCGTGTTCATCAGCGCCTACCGCTCATCCTGAAAATGAACAATAAAAAAGCGGCATTCGAAAATGCCGCCTGATTTGATACAATATGTTTCCTGCAGTTTATTTTATCATTACCATTTTTTTGGTCTTAGTGAATCCCTCTGTTTTCAACTCATAAAAATAAATGCCGCTGGGAAAGTTTGCTGCATTCCATTCATATGAATATGTACCTGCAGCGAGGCGGTCATTAACAAGCATTGCCACCGACCTGCCAAGTGCATCGTAAACTGTCAACTCAACTTTTGACATTTGAGCTTTGACATTTGGCATTACAGAAAATCGGATCGTAGTTGCCGGATTAAACGGGTTGGGATAGTTCTGCTCCAGCGAAAACCTAACCGGCACTTCGGTTGAGGTTTGAGTAATACCTATGGGTGTACCCCCGAAGCTATTGTTGTAGAACAATTTTGCCTGATTGGAATTATCTATCATTGCTGATAAACTTGTTAAGTTACTTGAACTTCTGCCTGCGATTACTCCCGAAACAATGTACTGCTCATTACCGGAATTCATCGAAAAGGGACCGCAGCTTAAGATCTGTCTTTTATCTCCTGCTGAACTATCATACCAACCCAGTTGCTGAAAAGCTATTCCGGAATATTTGTAAGTTGTAGGATGTTCCCTTGCCCAGTTTATCATTGTGTTACCGCATCCGTCTTTGCCTTTCAGAAAATTATAAGCAGCAGCGGCATTATTTGGATCTCCCAAACAGGATCCGCCAGTACTTACAAAAACATTATATGCGCTCATTCCGGTTAACTTGTAACCCGTATAATTCCCATACGGGAGCTTTGCAGTATCCTGGTTGTTGCCTGTAAATCTCATTGGCGACTGCAATATCCTGTAACCCAAAGCAGGAGGCGAAGCACCATAATCAACATCATTATTGTCAAAGTTGTAAATGTATCCAAGGTCCCTGGTAGTATCGCAGCCCGCGGCATCATCTTCTCCGTTGCCAATATCCCCATCATCAACCAATGCAATATAAACGCTGTCCCAGCTAAGACTGCTTTTATTTATAATACGCCACTTGCTGAAATACATATCTCTGTAAGGACTATCTGAAAATGAAAAAGTAAGCTGCTGAACTTCAACCCCGAGGGGAAGCGTTCCGCCGGGCAGACTGATTGCTGAAGTGTGTAATCCGCCTGTACAGTTTGTGTAGTCCATGTAAACCGAGAACATAAGTTCATTGGGCCTTGCAGTAGTGTGCCAGATTCCCGGGCGGTCGCCGTTCAATTCCGGCTGGTAACCGGGAATTCCATTCACCTCTATATAGGGTGCCCCAAGATCAACCGGCCAAGCAGCCCAGGAGTCATATAAAATGGAATAGGTTCTATTTCCTGCTACTTTATTCCTGACACCGCCGTTAAAAAGATTCGGGTCGTCAAGGCTAACAAGATAAAGCTTTAAACGGGGATCGCTGCAAACTGATGTGGGCGGAACCTGCCCAATTACCGGAATATTACCCGGTGAATAATGCGAAGCATGCAGCGAAGCTGCAGTTCTAAGCTCTCTTGAGGGTCCGACTTTGGCGCCAATCCATAATCCGGCGGCATAATCCATTGTCAGCCTCTGGTTTGTAGAAACAGGCCAGATCAAACCGGCGGTACCTGTTGTGAATGTGTACCTGTCATAGCTGATTATTCCATCAGAGCTTACGGCGACATTCAGATTGTTCGTCTGCAGGAAGCCTGTCTGCACTGAAGCGCTAGTTGATACTGGTGAATAATCTTTCGGAACATCGGCATTGATGGAGGAAACAATTATAAGAGCCGTGAGAAAAAGCAAAACAAAGAGTAAGTTCTTATTCATTTTAGTTTAAATTAAGGTTGCAAAGCAATTATGTTCCAAAGATAACAAATTCTATGTTATACGGGAATGCAAAAAAAGAGTTTCAGTTTACAGGTGTACGGGAACCTGATCTTTCAATCCTGTACTCAACACCATTTTCTATAAGCAGGCCTTCGGTATCACCTTCCGCATGATCGGTATCAATACCGATCACTTTTTTATTGTAGAAATAACGCACATCAGCAACAATGGTATGCCCCACAACGATCTTGTTAACGGCGAAGGCGTTTAGCGTGTTATCAAGATCCGTTTCCAGAATCGTTTCATCAACATAACCCCTGTACCAGAACGGGCAAAGCTTTGAGTTATACAGAAGTTTTACAAGTGTATCGCCATACAGCTTTGCATCCTTGCTGCGGAAATAATACTCACGTGCTGTACTGTTTATGGATTCAATTGCCGCATTCTGTTCATTTACCTCTTTCGAAATTCCCCCATGCAGGAACAAATAGTCGCCGATCTTCTCAACTATATTTTTGCTTTCAAGCCAGCGGCCAAGCTCAGTTGCAGGTGTATAAAGATGATTGTAATCTGCGCCGAGCAGATTGGCATTGTCGGTATATTTTTTCCTTACATACTTAATGTTACCGTTCATGTTCATAATTTCGTGGTTTCCCAAAATGAAATGAACCTTCCCGCCGATTTTTTCTGCATCCTGCTCGAGGTAATATATGAACCACAGGCACTCGGTAACATTCAGACCGCGGTCAAAAACATCGCCGGGGATGACAAGATGTCCCTTGCCGAATATCCACTTATTAGCATTATCAATTACACCATTGTTGATCAGGAATTCTCTGAACGGAACAATATTCCCTTCGATATCGGAAATTGCTATGATCTTTTCCGGCATTGGGTAAACTGATTCCTGAAAGGGAATACTTTTGGCGAGTGTAAATTGGAATCCATTGGAGCCGGGGAGGTTGCACTTAAACATCGGATTATCACCTGCGGCAAAAGTATCGGTCTGCGCGATAAATTGGCCGCCGATGCTAACAACCTGTTTTGAAATTATACGGTCATCACTGTAGAAAATATACGGTCCATCAAGTCCAATCCCTGAAGTATCGATATTTTCGGTTGAATCCGCCTGTCCTGCGAACAGCATGGAAACAAAACCACAAACTAACAAAGCCTGCAGTACGTGGGCACATTTATAAAGCAATGAGGACATATTCTATTTGAGCAATATCATTTTTTTTGTTTGACTGAAACTGCCTGAACGCAATTCATAAAAATAAATCCCGCTGGGAAAATCCGATGCATCCCAGTTCACTTCATAAGTGCCCGGATTCATTTCTTCATTAACAAGTGTTGAGATTTGCTTGCCGAGCACATCAAATACTGTCAATTCAACTTTTGACATTTGAGCTTTGGCATTTGGCATTACAGAAAACCGGATCGTAGTTGCCGGATTAAACGGGTTGGGGTAGTTCTGCTCTAGTCGATAAGCATTTGGAATTTCGCTGCTGATAGGTTCAACAAAAGTGATTCCCCCGTTGGTGGTTTTCAGTATCTTCCCCGACCAGTTTGAAATATAACCAGTAGATGCAGAGGTGAACCAAATGTCTGTCAGGATCTCATTCAATGGGGAGGTTTGAGGAAACCAGTTATCGCCGCCATCAGTTGTGCGTATGATAGCGCCTGCATTGCCGCATGCATAACCTGTATTCATATCAATGAAGTAAACCCCAAACAGAGATTGTGTTGTACCGGAATTCACAAGAGTCCAGTTAGCTCCGCTGTTTGTGGTCTTGCCTATTCTTCCTGCATCCGAAACATAAAGCCCCAGGTTTTCATTAAAGAAAAATATTTCCCTGAAATTCTCAAAGCCGCTGATCGATGGTGCATTCATATTCACCCACGAAGCGCCTGCATCGGTTGTTTTAAGCGCGATGGCATAGCCGGAAATGAATCCGGTATTTTCATTGATGAAGTAAATTGAGTTTAGCGAAGTCTGCGTGGGAGAGCTTAGGTTCGTCCAGTTCACGCCGGCATTGGTAGTTTTCATAATCCTGCCTGTTGAGCCTGAAGCATATCCGGTTTGCTGGTTTGTG
This sequence comes from Ignavibacteria bacterium, assembly GCA_014879675.1. Classification (GTDB taxonomy): domain Bacteria; phylum Bacteroidota; class Ignavibacteria; order Tepidaquicellales; family OLB5; genus OLB5. The sequence goes on along the minus strand of JACSRQ010000178.1, from coordinate 20,742 downwards.
AAAAACAATCCCCACAACTGCAAAGTTGACTCAAAATTAACAGTAACCCAATTGGCCCCGCCGTTTACAGTTCTGATTATTACTCCGTCGTTCCCGCTCATATACACTGTATCGGGATGGCGCATCCATATAGCCATGAACCGCATCGAGGTATAACCAGAATTCTGATCGCTCCAGTTCTGCCCGGCGTTGGTGGTTTTATGAATATTGAAATTAGACCCGTTATACAAGGGCGCGGTAGTGTAGCCTGTGTTTTGGTCGTAGAACCTGACCGTCTGCAGTGACTGCGCGGGACTGAATGTAGTTTGCACAAACCAGCCCTGCGAGTATAATGTTGCGGCAGTGAATAAGAATATAAATATTGTTTTCATAGCTTATTGTTATTGTTGGCTAAACAATTGACTTCGTCATTTGATCAGCAGCATTTTTTTTGTTTGTTTGAAATCACCCGATGTTAATGTATAAAAATATACACCGCTTGGATAGTCTGATGCATCCCAGCTTACTTCATAAGTACCGGGCTCCATTTCTTCATTAACAAGCATCTCGACTTTTTTGCCAAGCACATCAAACACTGTTAACTCAACCTTTGACATTTGAGCTTTGGCATTTGGCATTATTGAAAATTGGATCGTAGTTGCCGGATTAAAGGGATTAGGATAATTCTGTTCAAGCTCGTACTTACCGGGTATTTCATTTCCTGTTATGCTGATACCGGTTTCATTCTGCACTGTTATATAACATGTTCTGATTAATGTATCATTACCGAAAGCATTAGCTGCAACCAAAGTTACCTGGTAAGTTCCGGAAGAGCTGTATGTAATGTTTGCCGGATTCTGCTGCGTTGAAACCGGCGTATTGGAACCCGGGAACTGCCACGACCATGAAACCGGGCTGAATGAAGACTGATCAAAAAATGAAATTGGTTCGCTCATTGAGATCAGCGTTTTACTTGCCCTGAAATCAGCGACGGGCTTAATGTTTATAGTAGGCTTGTAAGCTTTAATTTCAGTGCCGGAACCCACGGCTATAAAAATTCCGTCTTTTGATAGCGATGGCCCGCTGTAATAATTGTACGGAGTATTCAAAGTCCATTTAACTGTTTGCAGGTTTGGTGAAAACGCAACATATCTGCCATTGGATGTTTCGCCGGTTGCGATATATACGGTTGAATCTGCCCCTGCCGCAAAATAAACCATCGGTGTGCGTGTTTGGGCGGAGTCAAGCATATTGCCGTTTGCCGGATCCAGCCTGTACACATTACTATTCCCTTGCTGTGATGGGTCGTTGATATTTGAAGCATACAACGTCCCGTCTTTTCCGACACCCTTTACAACATAGCCGGGTGTATGTACCCACTGCTGAACAAATGCGCTGCCGTTATCTCTGAATGCATACAATGAACCGCCATCGCGGCAAATGTAAATTGTGCCATCCGGACCGATGCACAGATCATTTTCCTGGTCGCCATCTCCCGGCAGATCCGCCGAAGTATATTTTGTGGCGCCGGTGGTAAGATCGATCGCTATAAGTTTTTTTGGTGTGACAACCGAACCTGTCCAATGGTAATATGTATTACCGTAAATGCAGAATCCGCCATCGGGACCGACGGGGATTGTGTAATTGTTTGTCCACCTTGCGACTCCCGTATTCTTATTTATGCGGCGGCCTTTATCTATCGGGTCGCCATCGCATGCAAAAAGCAAACCGGTATTGCCGGGGAACATATCTGAAGTAATAGACCATTTAACCGAGCCATCCGATACGTTCAGCGCGTAGAGAATGCCTGTATTATAGTCATGCGCATAAACCGCGTCTTCGTTAAATCCAACTGCATACATTCGCGAAGAGGCATTTATCATCTTTTCCCAAATCAACGCGCCTGTGTTTATATTGCGTAGCTCAACCCTGCCTGTATATGGAGAGAGTATAACTCGCGAGGTAACGAATTTATCGTTGTAAGTGTAAACGGAATTCCCCCACGCTGTGGTGTTTGTGCTGTTCACCGTCCAGTACGCGGAAGCCACGCTGCCGGGTCCGGTAATTTCGGATATCCCGTTTCGCTGCAGGTTGCCGCCTGTTGTGATCCAGTTCTGTGAATTTGCAGCAGCGGTAAAAAATAATATTAACGCTGAAAGCAGTATTAGTTTTTTCATGTTTAAGCCCCGGGTTTATGTTCGGCATACCCTTCCTGAAGTTCAATAATATGCATGTTTTTAGATTAATACCATTTAGAATTTTGTAACCAGCGCAGACATTTAGGAAAGCACTTCGTGACCTGTCTGTGATTTGCGATCTTGTTGTTCTAATCAACGGCAAGAGGTAAAATTAAAAAGACCTAGAAGCGGAAGAATAGATTCCCGCCTTCGCGGGAATGACAAACGAACTCGGTACTTTCCAGAGTCTCTGCGTTAGCAGGACTCTGGAAAATTGGAACCCAACGCAGAGTCCTCCTGCAGAGAGACTCTGCTGAAACGATTATATCATAGCCCCGAAGGGGTGGTATATAATAGCGATGGGTGCAGCCCATCGCTGAGATAGAAACAATGACCTGAGCCCCGAAGCGGGCGAAATATGTGGAGAAGAAATGATGTATAGCCTGCCAGGTTTTGATGATACGTATACTCAAGATTCCCGCCTTCGCGGGAATGACAAACGAACTCGGTACTTTCCAGAGTCTCTGCGTTAGCAGGGCTCTGGGAAAAAAGTGAACCCGTACGCAGAGACCTCCTGCGGAGAGACTCTGCTGAAACGAGAATACTCTTTACCTCATAAAAAAAGCCCGCAATTTAGCAGCGGGCTTTTTTACAAGACTTCAGACCCCAGCCTACTTCAAAAGTACCATCTTTTTCGTTTCATTAAATATAGCTTTATCCGAGATCGCCTGGATAGTATAAAAATAAACACCGGAGGCTAAATTGCTCCCGTCAAATCTTGTTTCATAACTTCCGGGAATTCTTGATCCATTCATATTATAAACTTCTTTTCCCGTAATATCGAAGATCTTAATGGATACCATGCTTTCATACGGAATACTATATTTAATAACCGTAACCGGGTTAAAGGGGTTCGGGTAATTTTGTTCAAGTGAGAACTTCACGGCATAATTGTGCTCTTCTGAAATACCAATAGGATCTAAGCTATAGCAGTTTGCATAATAGTCTTTGATCTCTCTTGAGTATGTTTTGAGCACATCTATAGATTTCTTATTATTTATTCCCCTGCCAATGATCTGTGCGGTAACGATCACCTGGGTATCTCCGGGATTCATATTTACCGGACCGGTAGTTACATATAAACGGAAATCTGCGCCGTATGGCGCTATCCAGCCTGTGTTTGAGATCGGATCACCGGAGAAAGGCAGTGTGGTTACAAATCCTTCGGGATGATATATCGTGTTTCCATCGACGTATAAACCTTTCATCAGGTTATAAGTTTCAAAGCAATTATTCGGATCAGAGTTTGTAGGATCACCATTGATCGCAAAATTAAATGTCTTCATTCCCAGATCTCTGTAGCCGGTGAGGGTTGTCTTCTGCTTATTCCGGCAAAAAACAGCAGTGTCATTGCTGCTTCCTGAATAAAGGTAGGCTCCTTTAAGCAGTAAAAAACCTACTGCGGGCGGTGCCGTTCCGTAAACCGGATCAACATTTTCGGAATTGTATGTGTAGCCCAGTCCCAGCGAAGAATCACATCCTACTTTATCATCTTCCCCGCTGCCAAGGTCATCATCAGACCAGAGGGTTATATAAAGATCATTCCACACATCCGTACTTCTGTTTATAATGGTGTATTGTGAAAATACGGTATTGCCCAATGCACCGGATTTATCAACAGAAAAATTCAATTGCTTAACATCTGCTTTAAGCGGAAGTGTATTACCTCCAAAAGAATTAATGTGAGATTCCGGGTAGCTATCAGTATATGAATAAAACATTGTCTGGTTGCCAAAATCCAGTGGTTTCCATGAAGATGAACTGCTGTCATAGTATACAGGCGCACCCTGGTCAGAATTGCCAAGCAGGGAGTTTGGCCATGATTGCCTGTCTGCCCCAGGGCTACCGCTGATCATTTTGAATATCCTGTAATTGGTATCATTCCTGCCATGCGGTACAGAACCGGCATCCGTAAAACCGGGATAGTATTCGTTATCGTATTGCGCAGTTGCAACTCTCACTTCATTATTCACCATTGCACCAAGCCAAAGTCCAGACGCATACCTTGCGTGCAAACCTGTGCCTTTTGGCCATTCAAATCCTGCCGAAGATGGACTTTTCAGCATATTAAACCCGCCGTCATTTCTGAAAAACGTACTGATCGTGTTTGCATCAAGCAGTTTACTATCGGCATAGAAATAATTTCCGGAAGATTTGATTATCGTACCATATGCTCCTGTACCATAACCAGTATTAAAATCCTGAAGTGTAATGCAGTTCAGGTTATCTGAAAAAGGAACTCCCCTTGAATTCCAGTTAATGCCGTCTGTTGATTCGATCATTGTTCCGCCTGTGCCGCATGCGAGATAATAATATATCGTGTCCGAGTATAAATATGTAGTTACAATCGACCTAAGATCCTGTGTTGTTCCGCTTGATAAAGCCACCCAGTTACCTCCGTTGTTGGTTGATCTCAATATCCTGCCGCCTTTTCCAACAACAATTACTTTCGGTCCGGGATTCCAGTATTGGCAAACCGCCACTCCCAACAGATCATTTGTCGTACCGCTTGAAGATTGGTTCCATGAAAAGCCGGAATCAAATGAGTGAAGTATTTTTCCACCATCTCCTGTTATGAAAATATCATATTGCCAGCTTACAGCTGCAAAGTTGAGTTTTGTTGTAACGTTTGAATTGATGTTTATCCAGGTTAATCCTGAATTACTGCTTCTGATTATCTTGCCATTATCTCCAACTGCAAGAACTGAAATAGTATCCGTTAACGAACATACTGCATTGAGGTTAGCCGTGGTACCGCTGTTTACAGATATCCAGCTTTCGCCTGAATTTGTACTTCTCAGGATCTTCCCGTTATCACCAACAATGTAACCAACCGTATCAGGCCTGAACGCAAATATTATGGAATTCAGACTGCCGGTTGTTCCCGAGTTCTGAATTTCCCAGTTCAATCCGCCATTTGTTGTTCGAATTATCAGTCCCCCGGCGCCAACAGCCCATGATTTGGAGTTAATGGTGGCGATAGACTTGATCTCGGCATTTGTTCCGCTTGGAAGTTTATACCAGCCCTGCTGCGAAAATACGTGAAAGCTGTTTACCACAAATGTTAAAACGATTAATAATTTCAGGGATTTCATAATTTTGGTATTAGTTAAGAGACCAATGAGTTTGTCACGATTACCTCTGTGATATTTCAAATATAACCCATACTGCAGATTAAATAAAATGACCTAAGTCATAAAATACACAGCTTAAACTATTGATTTTTTTAGATATAAAAAAAGCCCGCAATTATATTGCAGGCTTTCAAAAAACAAAATTGAATCTTAAGCTTCAGTACTTACCAGAGTCTTTGCGTTAGCAGGACTCTGGAAAAGAAGTGAACCCGTACGCAGAGTCCTGCTGCGGAGAGACTCTGCTGAAACGATTGAACGATTCTGTGACAACACACCCAGACATTGCTTCGCAATGTCACCCCTCTCCAGAGGGGAATTTAGAGCATGATTTCCCCCCGTTGTTGGTGTTATCACCAACAACAGCATTTTACCCCTATCGTTTTTCTTTTCACCAACAACTACATTCTACCCGAACAAAAAAAAGCCCGCAATAGAATTGCAGGCTTTCAAAAAACAAAATTATATCTTAAGCTCTACTTCACAAGTATCATTTTCTTTGTATCCGTAAAGCCGGGTGTGGTTATCCTGTAGAAATAAACTCCGCTGGGATAGTCCTTTGCGTTCCATTCATATTCATATGTTCCGGTCTTCAGGTTCTGGTTCACCAAATTGCTGATGAGCTTTCCCGAAATATCATATACGCTCACATTCACAAAGCCGCTGTTCACAATGCTGAAGCTGACTTTGGTTGAAGGATTAAACGGATTGGGATAGTTCTGCCCTAGCGAGTATTCCGCAGGCTGATTCTGGTTTACAATGCCAACAAATCCAACATTGATATTAATAAATCTTTCGTGAACCGGAGTACCGTTAGGTCCGTTGCCTACTACTCTAACAGTATAACCGCCGTTTGGCACGCCGCCCGAAGTTTTTATGCGCAACCTGAGTGAATCAGGATAAGTAAGCAACCTGTTCTGTGCTGTGTTAGTGGTTTTATTCAGCAGGTCGAGAGTAATAGTGCCTGAACCCGGCGGATTTGTTACCGTTGCCGTGAACAGCGCGGTATCACTATATAACTTAACTGCCGGAACTGTAACATACACAAACTGGCTATCGTTGATACCGTTCATCCCGAATGCATTAGGAGAAACCCTCATGGCGAAATCAGGGAAATATGAACCCATGTTCAGCGCTGTTCCGTTCCTGTGATCGCCCCAAACGCTGAATCCAACTTTTGGATTGTTCGCCATCATCGTGGTGTAATCTCCGCGGTAACAACCGGGAGAGCAGGGCGGATTTGGAAATACAAATGACTGGTTAGTCAATCTCTGGCTTGTAGCAAAAGATTGGCCGCCATTTGTAGTGTATGTAGCATAAATATCTGTTGTGAAGTTCGATGGATTAGCGCGGTCATCGTACCAATGAATATAAAGTTTTCCTGTTGTTCCTTCGCACCATATTTCAGGGAACCACTGATCGCTGGCTGTTGGATTGGGGTTATCATTTACAATAACTCTTGCACTCCATGTTGCGCCCTGGTCAGTAGAGTAACGGAGCCATATATCCGGCTTATTACCTGAACCCGGAGGATCGTTAGACGCATTAATAAAATACAACCTGCCCCTGTTAGGGCCGTTGCTGTTATCCATAGCAATTTTTGGATGCGGCGCGGTTCTTGCGTTATTAATATTATTTCTTCCACCGGCATAAGTACCAACAAACCCTGACCACCCTGACTGGCTGGACATTAATGTAAAGTTTGCGCCGCCGTTGGTTGAGCGGTAAAAATTATAAACTCTTGAACCCGAAGCATCGGAGCCTGTATTGGTTACATACATCACACATCCGCCGTTTGTTGTGCCGTTGGGGCCAACAGCTATGTAAGCACCCGGCAATGCGTTGCTCGGGGAAAATGTTGTTGTCCATGTTAAGCCTGCATCAGTACTTCTTCCGAAGTTACCGGGTGTCATGGCTGCATAAACATAATTTGCGAAGGGGCCTGTACCGGTATATTCAGCCGATACATGGTTCCTGTCGTTTCCGCTTACCGAAAGTATCGGCGCGCTCCATGTGATACCGTTATTGGTTGAACGGTAGACATACTGCCCGTTAACACCCGAGGCATATATCAGCACGCCGCTGCCTGTATGTGCAGCCCACGGGTCGCAGCATGTTCCTCCCGGGTAGCTTGGATTTGAAAGGTACCAGTTCAATCCGCCGTTTGTTGTACCCCTTGCATTCTGCGGGCTTGCATTGGCACCGAAGAAAAACCACAGCGGGTTAAGCGGATTTGAAGAACCGTACTGTTCGTAGTTATCAATTCCGACATCAAAATTGTCGAAATCTGAAATTGTAACTACATCAGGCTGATCACCCAGGTTAGAATTGAAATGTGAGAAAGATTCAAGTGTAGGCTGCTCAATATTAGGATTGTTATCATCAAACACATGCCCCGGCGGGACCTGTGCCTGAAATAATAATATTCCCGAAACTACTGCAAAGACGAGGAAAAAAAGGTTGGCAGCCTTACTCAGAGATTGAATAAGTCTTTTCATTTGTGATTTGTTAGTTTGTTGGTTAGTAAAGCCAAAATATACAACAAATTGAATTAAAGCATAAGGGATAATTTAGGGGTTCACAAAAATCATGTTGAAACAGACAGTTTTTGTCAAAATTTTTACTTTGTCAGAACCATTTTCCGGGTTATTGTGCCCAATTGAGTGCTCAACGAATAAAAATACACACCGCTTGGATAAGCCGAAGCATCCCAAAGTACTTCGTATGTGCCGGAATTCAGTTCTTCATTAACAAGCTCTTTGATCTTCCTGCCAAGCACATCATATATTATCAGCTCAACTTTTGACATTTGAGCTTTGGCATTTGGCATTACTGAAAATCGGATCATTGTTGCCGGATTAAACGGATTGGGATAATTCTGCTCTAGAGCAAATTCTTCTGGAACAGTTGAAATCAGCTCAATACCTATCGGCTTAAAAACAAATGTTGTGTCATCCTTCAGTGAGTCAGGTACTGAATAGAATCTAAAGTTGATACTATCATTGTAAGATGTAATAAGCATCGCGCCGTAATTGGAAGTAAATCGGTATCGGCTTTCCGGAACGATCACTCCAAAATCACGCCAGTCTTTGCCGCCGAGGCCGTTGATAAAATATGTCATACCGGTACCATCAACAAGGCGTTCATAATTATGTTCATGGCCGCAAAGTACAACTGTAGCCCCCCACTCTTTAAATGGCCAGCGCATATCGTAGTTATTGCCATGCTGCCCTGAAGAGTACGGCGGATGGTGGAAGTACACTATTTTGAATCTTGTATTACTTGCTGCTAAACCATTTCTAAGCCAATTTGCCTGAACAGAGCTTGCGGTTATACCGTCAGGTTCATTCACATCGCTATCGATAACAAAAAAGTGGCAATTGCCTTTTATGAAATCATAATACCTTTCATTGCCGGGAAGAGTGAAAAAATTAAAGTATGGCCTTGCGCTATCCGTCAGCCAATCGTGGTTGCCAAGGCTGGGGAAGAATCTGTTGACAGCTGAACCGGCACCGAAGACCCCTGTATATGGATGGATATAATCATGGTAGAACTGACCTATGTTTGAATCGATGGTTGAATCCGCCCCGTACTCATAATTATTATCACCAAGAGTAACTATGAAATCCGGATTCCAATTGTGTACCATTTCCGATACCAGCGCTTCACCTTCGGTGTACCATCTGCCATAATCACCAATTGCCGCAAATTTAGCAACGGGCTGAGAAATTGTTAACGCTGCCCCCGAAGTGAGAAAAAACAACAAAATTATCAAGAATTTGAGCATGTTTTTGTATATTTGCTGTTAATATACTTATAAAACTTCAATTGTTAAATAACAGTTAAGAAAATGACGGAATTACTTTCAAAAAACGTGCAGTTAGCTCAGTTTGCATCAATAAAAACAGCATTAAAACTGCAATTTTTGTTAAATTACAGGAAACTTTATAGATGAGGATCCGCTTATAAGTATTAACACTAATTTTTCAAATAAATAAATCTATCCTGGAGGTAAAATGCTTAAGAAGACTTTTTCAGCAGTTACAATATTTTTATTCGCTTTAACATTTTCAGCAAATCTTTTTGCTGGTATTCCATCCTCAGCAAAAGGACCGGGCGATAAAGTAGATGATTTTTCTATATCCAATTCTGACGGCTCAAACTACAATTTGGCCGATGCGCTTAAATCATCTTCAAAAGGAGTCATTGTAATGTTCTGGTCAACCGAGTGCCCCAATGTTCAGCCTTATAATGACAGGATTAATGACTATGCTAAAGAATACACTGATAAGGGATTCACAGTTTGGGCAATAAACTCAAACAGCACAGAAAGTGTTGAATCAGTTCAGGAGCATGCAAAAAAGAACGGTTATTCGTTCCCTATGCTTAAAGATAACAAAAATGTTGTAGCAGACTTGTTCGGAGCTACAAAAACTCCTGAAGTATTCGTAATAAGCAAAGAGAATACTATTCTATATCATGGCAGGATAACCGATAACAAGGCTGCCGGAGAGCAGAAATCGCACGATCTTAAAGCTGCTGTTGATGAAATATCAGCAGGTAAAGATGTTACAGTTAAAGAAACCAAATTCTTCGGCTGCGGAATCAAACGCGCGGAGTAAGATAGAACGCGCAGAGTAATTAACGCCTGGAATAGAAGCCAAAGAACAAAAGTTATCCGGAATAAATGAAAAGAATAAGAATATTTTCAGTTTTATTTTTTGCCATAGTTTGCTATTACGGCACTGCATACTCGCAGGATGTGACAATGATCACAACCCCTGAAGAGATGAAGGCAGTAATTGAAGCAAACAAAGGTTCAGTTATCCTTGTGAACTTCTGGGCAACCTGGTGCCCGCCATGCGTCAAGGAATTTCCCGACATTATGAAGCTTAATAAAGAGTACAGTGATAAGGGACTCAAGCTTATTTTTGTATCGCTTGATGATGCCTCGGAAACTGAGAGCAAGCTGAAGCCATTTTTGCAGAAGCAGGGTGTGGATTTTGTTACATACCAGGGAATTTTCCCAAAACCGGAAGATCTTACCGATGTGATAGATAAAAGCTGGGGCGGCGAAATTCCTGTAACATATTTTTACGATAAGGAAGGTAAAAAGTCCGCTAGCTTTTCCGGAAGTAAAAAATATGAGGAGTTTGAAAAGGAAGTTTTAAAACTGATTAACTGATGTGACCACTGCACATTAAAAAGCCTGTTCATTAGTGAACAGGCTTTTTTTATTTACTCTTAAATGCAGCGGGCAGATTCATGAGCCGGGAAGCTTAGCCATCTGGAACCAGAAGTCTTCAATGGTTTTAACGGTCTGCGTGTACTCATCAAAATCAACCGGTTTAGTTACGTAACAATTGGCGTTCAGGTCATATGATTTTGAAATATGATCTTCGCTGCTTGAGCTGCTGAGCATGATGACCGGAATTCTTTTCAGGTCATCATCTTTTTTTATGCTTTCAAGTACTTCAAAACCGTTTTTTTTGGGTAAATTAATATCAAGCAATATAATATCCGGCCTAACACTCTCTGCATATTTCCCGCGCCTGTAGAGATAGTTCAATGCTTCTTCTCCATCTTTGGCAACAGAAAATACCTTATCGATCTTGCTTTCGTTGAAAGCTTCTTTCACAAGCCTAACATCACCTTCATTATCTTCTACAAGCAGAACCTGCAGAGTCTTTGGTATATAATCCATCTTATAGTTTTTTCCTCTGTTTCAAAAATACCTAAATATTAAGCTAACAACAATTAAAAAAATCATATTAAATACAGGCACTGCGGCAGGAAAAGTTTAAATTTAGTCCCTGTTAAAATTATTCCCTGTCAGGAATGGTGAAAGTAAATGTCGAGCCTTCGCCTGGTGTTGACTCAACCCAAAGGTGGCCGCCCAGTTTTTCAACTATCCTTTTGCAGATAGCCAGCCCTATACCGGTACCGGGATACTCAGAGCTGTTGTGCAGCCTCTGGAATATCACAAAGATCTTATCGCTGAACTCTTTATCAATACCAATACCGTTATCCTGTACCGTGAACAGCCATTCGTCCCCGTCATGTTTAGCCGAAATATTCACAACCGGCGCAGCATCGGGTTTCCTGAACTTTATTGCATTGCTGATCAGGTTCTGGAAAAGCTGGTTGATCTGAAGATTGTTTGCTTTTACAACAGGCAGCGGCTCTGAGTTAATTGTTGCACCGCTTTCTGATATCGCTGCATGCAGATTCGTTCTTGTCTGCTCAACCACTTTGTTGATATCTACATCTTCCAGCGGAGATTCTTTTGTATTAACCCTGGAGTAAACCAGCAGGTCATTGATAAGTGTTTTCATCCTGATAACACCATCAACGGCATAATTTATGAATTCATCGGCTTCGCCGCTCAGTTTACCTTTATACCTGCGCTGCAGAAGCTGTATATAACTTGCTACCATACGCAGCGGCTCCTGGAGGTCATGTGAAGCAACATACGCAAACTGCTCAAGCTCTTTATTGGATTGCGATAGCTTTTCAGCAAGCTGTTTCAGCTTTTCTTCGGTTGTCTTATGTTCGGTAATATTGATAAGTACACCCGCCATGTGCGAATCGCCGTTATTCCTCACCTTGATCATATGGTCTTCAACCCAAACATAACTTCCATCGGCACGGCGTACCCTGAACTCAAGGTTCAAAACTCCGGTTGAGCCGGTACGGTGCCATTCTTTGGTTTTTTCTTCAATACTCTTCCAATCACCCGGGTGAGTAATTGTACGGAAGAAATCTCTTTCTTCGAAATTCTGCGCAGGATACCCGAGCATTTCATAAACATTTTCGCTCATAAACTCTTTGCCGCCGCCTGTTTCATAAAGCACAACATCCTGCAGGTTTTTGAGCAGGGTTGCCAGCCTGAACTGTGTCCTGCTGAGCTCTTCCTGTGCCTTCTTGGCTTCGGTTATATCGCGTTTGGATCCCCATATCCTGATAAGCGTATCGTTTTCAACAATACCAACCAGGTTATTCATGAAAATTTTTCTTATACCATTCTTATCTTTTTCATATGATTCAATATTATCCACCTTATAGCCGCCCATAATACTTTTCAGGAAATACTCCGAGTTTTTGGGGTCTGATTCTATCAGCAGCTCGCCTATCCTTGCGCCGGCTATATCGCCTGCGGCTTCGTAACCATACATGCGTGCAAACACATCATTACACTCGGCAAGGTAGCCATACCTGAATATCGCTTTTATCTGGTCATCTGCAGGCAGCTTAACTGAGATAGGTTCAAGGAATTCAAATCTCCAGATACCTTCAGTACTCTGTTTCACAAATGCGCGGTATCTTTCTTCGCTGTTCCTTAACGCTTTTTCAGTTTCTTTTCTTTCTGTTATATCGCTGTAAATTCCGTACACGCCTATCTGGTCTTCTTCAAGTGTGATAGGATATGCCAGCACAGATACATCCACCATGCTGCCATCTTTTCTCTTGCGTTCAGTTTCGCGGTGAATAATTTCGCCTTTCAGCACAAACAGGGTCATTTGAGTTGCCTGCTCTATCATGCTTTCAGGCACAATGATCGAGTTTAGTATCTTGCCTTTAATTTCTTCAGTACTGAACTGGAACATCTTTTCAAAGCCCTTATTGGCATTCAGTATCCTGTCCTGGTTATCGAGAATTACAATACCTTCGGGAGAGTTTTCGAACAGCTGCTGGAAGTATGACTTCTGCAGGATTATTTCCTGCTCAGCTTTTTTGCGTTCTGTAATATCCCTGTAGTTTACAACGATTGCCCCGATAGATCGATCGCCGGTAAGATTGTGCGCTGTTGCTTCATGCCACATCAAATGTCCGTCAGCATGCCTGAAGCGGAACTGCACGTTACTTACAATATTGCCCGGTTCTGAAAGAACTTCTTCAAAGAGCCTTTTTGCAACCGGCAGGTCTTCTTCGGCTATATAGTCGAATATTTCACTGTTCTCGTACTTGCTAACATCGTAACCGAGTATTTTTGTAATTGAAGGGCTTGCATAAATTATCTTGCCGCTGCCATCAACAAGTGATATTAGATCGGTAATGTTTTCTATAAGAGCCTTAAATCTTTTATCTTTTTCGCCCAGCTCAGTCTCAGCTTTTTTGCGTTCTGTAATATCAATACATATCTGGTTAATTGCCACAGGTAAACCTGTATTGTCATATTCGGCATAAAGATATGTATCAAGCCAAACTACACCGGTGGTTTTATTCACAATACGGTAATCAATATGCTGAGTACCGGTGTAATTCTTTTCAGCCCAATCCCTGTAAAACCTGAATACTTTTTCCCTGTCATCTTTGTGGATCATTTCGATCAGGTCGGGATCTTCAAGGCTATTAAATGCTTCCATCGTATAACCCGATTGCCTGGTAAACTCTTCATTCACAAAATCATATGCGCCGCTTGCAAGAATAACCCTTGTTACAGCAACGGGTGCGTTTGCGGCTAGATTCTTATATTTGTTTTCACTTTCGAGGATCTTTTCCTGGGCGCTCTTCTGTTCGGTGATATCAATACATATCTGGTTGATCGAGATCACTTTTCCGTCATCATCAAAATCAGCGAAAAGGAATGTGTCTATCCATAACAGGTCTCCAAACCGGTTGTATATCCTGTAATCAATATGTTGTGTATCTTTGAATCCATCATCCTTCCATTTTTTCCAGAATTCGGAAACCCTGAACCTGTCTTCAGAGTACGCCATTGCCTTCAACTCTTCACTGCCAAGTGAATTATACTCCTCCTTAGTAAATCCGGTCTGGCGGACGAATTCTGAATTAACATAATCATACTTAAGTGTATCTCCCGATATCTGTGTTACAGCAATAGGAGCATTGGCCGCAAGGTTTTTGTATTTCTTTTCACTAGCTATTATCGCCAGTTCAGCTTTTTTTCTTTCGGTAATATCAACGCAGATCTCGTTCATCATAATTGCGCGGCCTGATTCATCAAAATCAGCGTATATAAATGTATCCAGCCACAGCAGCTCATTCTTTCGGTTCAGTATCCTGTAATCAAAATGCAGTATGGCTTTAAAGCCGTCATGTTTCCAAAGTTCATAGTTTTCCTGAACTTTTTTCCTGTCTTCACTGTAGATTATGTTAGTCTTAACATTCCTTGGCAGCCTGCTGTATTCTTCTACAGAGCATCCCATTTGGCGCGCAAACTCGTCGTTGGCATATTCAAAATCATTTGTTAACATAGAAAACCTTGCCACGGATACAGGTGCATTCTGTGTCAGGTTCCTGTATTTCTTCTCACTGTCAAGCAGCGCAATCTGGTACTCTTTATTAGCCGTAATATCCCTGCAGATTATGAACAGTTCCTTCGGATTGCCATTGTCATCTGAAATTAGCCGCGTACTTTCGTTTACCCATATTATACTGCCATCCTTACGGATCTTTCTGAACTCAAGGTTAGCACTTTCAACTTTTCTTGAAAATATATCTTCTATCTTGCCTTTCACCTCGGCAATATCATCAATATGAACGAGGCTCCATACTTCTTTGCCGATCAGCGAATCAATACTGAATCCAAGGTACTCTGCACCAAAGCGGTTTACCGACCTCACGAGGCCCTCAGGAGATATTGAAAAATACATATCCGGGGCGCTGTCATACAGGTCCTGGTATCTCTTTTCACTTTGTTTAAGAGCTGCTTCTGCTTTTTTCCTCTCAGTAATATCCGTTGCAATTCCAATATGGGCAATGGTTGTGCCTTTTTCATTCCTAAGCATCGAGGTCGAAAGCTGCACGGGGAACTCCCTGCCATCTTTGGCGCGGTTATCAATTTCGCCCTGCCATCCGCCTTTATTGGTCTGCTCGAGAATTTCATCATTTAATACATATGGATTCCTGCTGCTTCTAACAACATTTATCGGTCTGCCCAGTATCTCATCTTTAGTATAGCCGTAAGTTCTTTCAAACGCATCGTTCACAAAAATTATCCTGCCGTCAAGATCGGTAATGCTGACACACTCGGCTATACCTTTAATTGCCTGCGCAAGCATATCAATCTTTTCCTGTGCAAGCTTTCTTTCGGTTATATCGCGGACAAACAGCTGAACAACCTCTTCATCAAGCAGCTTTATCAGCCGCATACTGATCTCTACATCTACAAACGCGCTGTCTTTCTTTTTGTATTGGGTTTCGAACTGGTAATTACCTTTTTCCTTTAACGAAGAGTAAATGGCAAAGGTATTATCAATTATGTTTTCGTTTATCAGCTCCGAAAACTTCATGGTAGCAAGCTCATCCTTGGTATAACCCAGGAGCTTACATGCCTGGTTGTTTACGGAAATGATCCTCCCGTTGAGCGACTGTACGAATATTGCATCAGTCGCAAAATCGAACAGGTTCCTGAACTTGTTTTCGCTTTCACGAAGCGCAGTTTCAGATATCTTCCTTTCGGTAATATCCTGAATGATCAATACGGCGCCGGTTATACGCCCTTTATCATCACGCAGCGGTGATGAGCTGTGGTCGATAGATATCTCCCTGCCGTCACGCGCAATTAATACGGTGTGATTACTTCTGCCGATAACAATGTTTTCGGATAGTACTCTTTCGATGGGATTTTTGATCGGCTCGCGGGTATCTTCATCCAAAAGCCTGAGCAGCTCTGTAACGCGTTTGCCGATAACTTCTGGAAGCGTCCACCCTGTTAAGGTTTCGGCTACGGGATTAAGGAACTTAATGAAGCCGTATTCATCACTAACAATAACGGCATCACCAACACTTTTAAGAATAGCGCTTAGCCAGCGTTCATTTTCCTTGAGCTTGGTTTCCATCTGGTGCTTATACAGCGCCATTTCGATGCTTGAACGGAGATATCTCTCTTCGAAGGGTTTTAATATATAGCCTAAAGGCTCAGTAAGCTTAGCTCTTTTGAGTGTTTTGTCATCCTCATATGCCGTAAGGTAAACAATGGGAATATTGTATTTTTTCCTGATCTCGGCTGCGGTCTCAATACCGTCGATCTCGCCTTTTAGCACAATATCCATCAACACAAGGTCAGGGCGCAGCTCCTCCGCACGGAGGATCGCCTCTCTTCCGGTAAATACAACATCAGGCACTACGTAGCCAAGGCCTTCAAGACAATTCTTGATATCCTGGGCTATAATGCCTTCATCTTCAACAACCATTATACGCGGGGAACCGTTGAGATTACTCACTTAACTCCCTCTTCTTCCGCATCATTTTTTTCAATATTACGTATATATTTTTAACCCTTTAAGTCAGGTTTCTTTGCTCAGTCTGCTATTTCTAATCCTTTCTGCATTTTCCCCTACCGCTGTTCAGATAAACCATTTTGTATTTTTTGGAATTTCAAGTTAACATTAATACGGTATAGCTTCAATACCATGTAAACGTTACTTGTTTTAATTTTTTTCAACTCCCTTTTACTTAACAGAATTAGGAGCTAAATTTGTATAAATATGGCTCAATTTCAGCACAAATTAAACATTTTATTTTCCTGCTTCTCCAATTCATGGGGCGGACTTGAAATAATAACGCTACAAACTGCCCTGAAACTGGCAGAGAGAGGCGCTGAAATGAAGCTGCTATGTTCAGCCGGCTCAAAACTGGAAGAACAGGCCCGGAAAAGCGGAATTAGTACAATTCCAATTTTAGGGAAAAAAGGCAGTATCCCTTCTTCTATATTAAAACTAAGAAAACTGCTTAATAATTCAGATTTCGATATTGTGCATTCACACCTTTCACACGATCTCTGGGTTTTGACCCCGGCTCTGAGAATTTCTGCCTCAAAAGCAAAATTGTTCTTGACCAAACATATGGAAAGCGGCGTTCGTAAGAAAGATATACTGCACCGCTTCCTTTATAAAAGAGTTAATGGTATCTTTGCCATATCAAACTTCATAAAACAAAATGTGATCGATACTTGCCCCGTTACGTTGGATAAAGTTCTCCTGCTCCCTGACGGGATCGATCTCGGGAAATTTGATCCTGCTAAAATTGATGTAAACGAAATCAGGCAGGCTTTGGCAATTCCCAAGGGCAAGCTGCTGGCAGGAATGGCTGGCAGAATGACGCCGGGCAAAGGGCATGAAGAATTCCTGGAATCCGCGCAAATATTGAACAGCAGGTATCCGGGTAAACTTCACTTTGGTATCATAGGAGGCGCAAGCTTTGGAGAAGACAGTTACGAAACAGAAATACGGCAGCTCGCATCAAAGCTTCAAATCACGAACATAACTTTTACCGGCCATACCGATGAACCGGCACGGCTGATGGCTGCTTTTGATATACTTTCATTTCCATCGCATAATGAATCGTTTGGACTTGTACTGATAGAAGCGATGGCATTAAATGTACCGGCAGCAGCAAGCGGCAAATCAGGTGTGCTTGATATAATTACAGATGGTGTAACGGGCTTGTTATTTGAACCGCGTAATGCACAAAGCCAATCGGAAGCACTTTCAAAGTTAATAGAAAACAACGGGCTTCGAAAAAAACTTGCTGAGGCAGCAAGAAAAAATGTTGAGGAGAAGTTTGACCTTGATGTAATGACTTCAAAACTTCTGGAATTTTATACGCATTAGTAAGGATTATAATTAATAATAACAAAATTATGCCCAGAAGACAAAGCGCAGGATTGATAATGTACAGGATCAAAGAGGGGAATACGGAAATTTTCCTTGCTCACCCGGGTGGACCGTATTTTAACAAGAAAGATGATGGCCACTGGAGCATTCCGAAAGGCGAACCAGAAGAGGGCGAACAGATGCTTGTTACTGCCATGCGGGAATTTAAAGAGGAAACCGGCATTACCCCGGTTGGAGAGTTTGTTCCGCTGGGTTCAATTCTGCAAAAAGGCGGTAAGGAAGTTCATGCCTGGGCATTTGAGAGCGATCTTCCGGTTAACTATGTTCATACCTGCAATATATTCGAAGAGGAATGGCCGCCCAATTCAGGCGAGTACAAAGAATTTCCGGAAATTGATAAGGTGGGATTTTTCTCAATAGATGAAGCGAAACAGAAGATAAAAGCTGCGCAGATCCCGCTTATAAACCGGCTGCTGGAATACCTGCAAACCAAGTGATAGCTGTTATTTCCAGTCTTCCTTAAGCATACTGTAAATACTGCAATCCCAATACTCATTGCCGAGTTTAGTTGATCTTCTTTTTACACCTTCCTTCACAAATCCAAGCTCTTCATAACATTTGATAGCGCCTGCATTAAAAGTATATACATTCAGGTCTATCCTGTTGAGCAAAAGCTTGCCAAATCCAAACTTCAATACTTCACCAACGAGCTCTTTAGCTATTCCTTTGCCTCGGAATTCTTTATCAACAAATACGCGGCAAACAGAACCGGCTTCATTTCTGCGGTCAATATTTCCCAGCTCGCAAATACCCGCAATTTTGCCATCACCTGTTACATGTTTGTACACGTACCTAGCGGGCAGATCCTTTTCAGTTTCACTGAAATAAACATCAAGCTGCTGCAATGTGAGCGGAAAATCAAACACGGGTCCGCACCATTGAATGAGTGTTTTCTCATCTTCTGCCCAGCTGATCAGGGTTAGAAGGTCGGATCTTTCAAGTCTGCAAATTTTTGGATTCATTTTAACTCGTTTACTGGATTAAACTCTTTTGGGCAAATGCGATTACATGCCCGTCAAGGTCAGCCACGTAACCTGCCGTATCACCCCATGCTCTTTTCTGTAAGGGACTTATCTCAAGAGCGCCTGCATCAATGCTTCTTTTTAGATATAGATCCGGATCATCGACTAACAGGTACAACTCACATCTTGGAACACCCTTTGCAGAGGAAGGCTCAGGCAGCATGGAACCGAGAATTTTCGCTATCCCCTTTTCGGGCATAATTCCCAGCTTTGTACCTCCCGAAAGCTCAAACTCCGTCATTCCTTCAACATTCAGAACGGGTTCCATCCCCAGCGTCTTCATATAAAAATCACAGCTTTTCTGCTGATTTGATACATATAGTATAAATTGTGTGGATTCGATCATTTTCTTTTCGGCAGGTTATTTCAGCTTTTTCGTCATAATGTATCTTTCGTGCTCTTTAAATCCGTTTGCCCTGTAAATTTTTTGCGCAGTTGTATTCGAAAGCTCAACCTCGAGTCTTAAATATTTAAATCCTTTTGCTCCTGCGTAAACTTCTGCAAACTCAAGTGCCTTTCGGCCAATTCCTTTGCCTCTGTTTGAATCAATAACATACAGCTCATCGATAAATGCCGTTTTGCCGCCAAACTCAACGCTAAAGGCATTTCCGATTATCATATATCCCGCAATTACACCCTGCGAATGTATAAGCCACGCGCCGCCGTATGAATCACTTCTCAGAAGCTCGGTGAGAGCATTGTTAACATCCACTTCGGAATAAACAGTGTTTTCGCTTATGTATAACTTTTCTATCATTTTACTTAATAAGGGAATTTCAGCAATTGAAGCTTTTATGAATTCTATTTTTTGTTCAGTTTCCAATTTTGTTAGCAATGAAGAAACTAAATTTTACCCATCACATAAAGCTGGGTCAATGTTGGCGTTGGGCTTCCTCCTTTTTTCTCCAAAGTAACAGCAAATGCATCTGCCTCGGGAATCTGGACCGGCATCATGTGCATCTCACCCTCTGCTCCCTGCTTCATATCAAACACACCCGCATCAATTGGCTTTCCATCCTTAAGCGCCCATAGCTGGTACTGCTTATCAGCGGGAGGCATTGGCAGGTTATCAACATTCAGCATTACCTGTTTTGTGTTCGGATTCCAGTAAACCGTTGCAAATGATTGTGGTGCAATTTCCATACCGCTCATATCCACAACTTTATTACTGCGGTTCATCACCATTTTCATATCCGTGGATTTCTTTTCCATATCCAGCCTGATCTTCTCATATTCAAGCTTCATCCTGTTATTTTCGTTTACCACACCTGCCATCTGTTCTTCGGTACCTTTAAGCCTGGTATAGAAAAAAACATTCCCGATAATATTAAGCGCGAGGAAAACCCACACGGCTGCCATGAGGTAATTAAATTTAACGGGCTGCGGATACTCGCGGGATACATCTCCCACGGGCATAACATGCGCCGGCTTAACTTCATTCTCCTTGATGGGCGATACATTTCCGGCAGCGGCATCTTCAAGCTCTTCAATTCTATCCATTATCGTCTGCCTAAGCTCGGGCCGCGGATTGCTGCGGTGCATTCCGGCATACTTATCCATAGCCTGCTGAACTGCATTAAGCTCGGCTTCTACTTCAGGATGTGCTGCTGCCATTTGCTCAACTTCTGCGGCTTCCTTTTCGGTCAGAGCACCCATTGCATAGAGCTCAAGCACTCCGGATGATATGTATTCTTTTATATTCAAGTTCTGATACACAGATATATATATCTGT
>JACSRQ010000181.1 GCA_014879675.1 Ignavibacteria bacterium | reverse complement strand
CACCGTTCGGGATAAGGTAATTCATCGCAAAGCCGTCTTTTACATTAACTACTTCACCGGTTTTACCTAGTTTGTCGTGATCCTGTTTTAGTATTATTTTCATTTGGTATTGTTACGAAACAACAGCGGCAAGTTTCCGGCCGCGGCTGTTGAGTTTATAAATTCTTAACTGTGTGCGGAAGAATCGCCGAGCAGGGCTGTATCTTCCGGTGACAAATGCTTTTCAAAAGAATCATCTTCAAATGTTGATGGTTCATCATGATGTTCAGAAGAGCCGGCTCCCTTTTTGTTCAGGAACTGTATTCTTCTTGCCTTAATTTCAACTATGGTTTTGCTGTCGCCTTTTTCTGTCTTAAAAGTTCTTGACTGCAGCTCGCCTTCAACAAGGCATGCATTGCCTTTTTTGAGCTTATCTCTGCAGCTTTCTGCAAGCTTATTCCATGCTACTATACCTACATAACATACATCTTCCTGCCATTCATCTTTGCTGTCACGGTATCTTCTGTTACTGGCGACTGAAAAGTTAACAACCGGTGTTCCATTGGTTGTTTTTCTGAAGATCGGGTCTTTTGTAAGATTCCCGGCAATAATTACCGAGTTTAATTCGGGCATCTTTAAATCAGCCATTTGTTCCTCCGATAGTTTCGGTTATTTGATAGTTCTTGACTAAACTTGTTTATTCAGTGGCTTTGGCTTCCGGCACCTTATCTGCTTCGGCTGATTGCGATTGCTGCTGGATCGCAGCTTCCCTTTCTTTCATGACTTGCTCTTTTTTAATGAGGTATGCATTACGCTCGTCAAGAGACTTCTTATCAAAGGCAACTGTCAAAAACCTGAGGATATCATCATCCAGGTGGTATGCCCTTTCAAGCTTCGCAATTACGGATGGATCTGCTGTAAACTCAATGGATACATAAGAACCGGTCACTTTTTTCTTGATCGGATAAGCGAGCTTTCTTCTGCCCCATTTTTCTGTCTTTATTACTTCTCCTTCGTTCTTTTTGAAGAAGTTTGAATACTTGTTTACTATCGAATCTACACGGTCGTCTTCGAATATCGAATCAACTATAAAAGTGGTTTCGTAGTATTTCTGCTCTTTTTTGATCATTAAATTATAGTTAGAATTAGCTACTAATATACTTTTTGGCTAGCAAATATTCAAGGCAGTAAAACTGTGATTCAAGAGAGATTTTGAGGAATTCTATGGAACAATTAATGCTGAAAAACACTTAAATATGTATTATATTTGTAAATAACTGGTAATAACGCAAATTATCCATTTTTCTAACAAAGCATCATTGAAGATGATTAGACCATTTACTCTCCTTTTTTTGTTACTTCTTGGCAATATAAGTCTGTTTTCACAATGGAGCCTTACCAACGGGGTAGGCTCGGCAAATGTTTGGGTTATCAGAAGCCTTAGTTCGGGTATCTATGCCGGAACACAAAGCAGCGCTTACATTACTACTGATAATGGCGATTCATGGCAGCAAATTAACAGCGGATTGCCCGTTTCTCCCAATGTTAAAGATTTTTCCGGTAACAATTCAACTGTATATTGCGCTGTGTACCCTGATAATAAACTGTACTCTACTACTAATTCGGGTCAAAACTGGATAGCAACTGCAATATATCCATCCAACTATTATACTCAATCTGTTGCACTTACCGGCAGTTATCTGTTTGCTGGCTGCGATCAAATGGTTGTTTCATCAACCAATGGCGGAAACAATTGGTCGCAAATGAATTCAGGTTCATATGCAAGAAATGTAACGAGCCTTATTGTAACCGGCAGTGTTGTTTATGCCGGAACAAGCTCGTATGGTGTCTATTTCTCATTCTTAAATGGGAATTCATGGACGCAAATAGGCAGCGGACTTGGTACTGCTATAATTAATGATCTGGCGTACGGCAACAATGCTCTGTATGCGGCATGCAACAAAGGATTGCAATCAACAACGAACAACGGCGCAAACTGGGTACAACTTAATCCATCCCTTGCAAATACACAGGTGCAGGCGTTATCGCTTTTAGGAACAAACATTTTTATCAGCGCGCAAAATAAAGTTCATTTCACAAGCAACAATGGTACAAACTGGCAGGATATAACCGCCGGACTTCCTTCAAATCCCAATGTGCTTTCACTTGCTTATAATGATACATATATATTTGCGGGACTCGCAACCGGGGCAATTTACAAACTCCTTCTCAGTTCTGTCATCGGAATTGAGCCCATCTCTTCGAATGTACCCGCTGAATTTTCGCTAAAACAGAATTACCCCAATCCATTTAACCCCGAAACTAAATTCAGGTTTGATATTAAACAAGCCGGATTGGTGAAGCTGAGGATTGTGGACGTGGCAGGAAAAGAAATATCTACGCTGGTTAATTCACAATTGAAGGCAGGGGAGTATGAATTCAAATGGAATGCATCAAATATTCCGAGCGGTGTTTATTTTTATACATTAGAATCCGGTAGTTACACCGAAACCAGGAAGATGGTACTGGTGAAGTAAAGTATCAAAAGTGCCTGATGATGGTGGTAAAAAATTTCTAAAGCCAATATTTCCAATTCTTAGACTCTTACAACTCATTTTCTTCATTTTTTATATAGTTAAAAATTACGATTTTTGTAGTTAAACCATTTCTGAATGCCGAGAAAAGCAATAATAAAGACAAGTAAACCAACAAAGAAAACTTCTTCTAAAATTAGTAAGAGCAGTGCTCCGAAAGTTATAGATTCACGCTTCCGCGAGAATATGATTCAAGTCAGGGGAGCAAGAGTTAACAACCTCAAAAATATTGATGTTGATATTCCACACAATAAGTTTGTAGTTGTAACCGGACTCAGCGGCTCGGGTAAGACATCACTCGTGTTTGATACCATTTATGCCGAAGGCCAGAGGCGATATATAGAAAGCATGTCATCTTATGCACGGCAGTTTCTTGAGCGCATAAACAAGCCGGATGTTGATTCAATTACCGGGCTTGCACCATCAATGGCGATTGAAGTGAAAACCTCTACAAGGAATCCAAGGAGCACTGTTGGCACCACCACCGAAATATATGATTATTTCAGGCTGCTGTTCGCACGCGCCGGAATAACATACAGCCCTGTTTCAGGCAAAGAAGTTAAGCGGGATAATATTGAAGACATACTTAAGTACGTTAACGGATTAGATGACCGGACAAGGCTGTTTATACTTTTCCCAATTCATGCGCACGAAGCTAAGACCGTAAAACAGGAGCTTGAAAATCTTGTACAAAAAGGATTCTTCAGGATATGGAACGGAAAAGAGATCATTGACCTTAACCAGGGTTTCGATGCAAAAAAAATAAAGCTTGCTGACCTTATGGTTGTGGTCGATAGGCTTGTACTGAATAAATCAGATGAAGAACAGCAGCAGCGTATCGCCGGCTCTATTGAACAGGCATATACAGAGGGTGAAGGTTATTTGTTTGTTATGACAGCTCCGCCAAAGAATGATGAGGCAGAAACAGAAACTAAACCTGATTACCAACTGAAGCCTTTCAATACTCATCTTGAAGCAGATGGTATCCGCTTTGAAGAGCCTGAACCGCTCATGTTTTCATTCAATAACCCGATAGGCGCATGCCCCAAATGCCAGGGATTTGGTGAAACGATAGATATTGATGAGAACCTTATTGTTCCGGACAGGAATAAATCAATCTTCCAAAATGCGATTCACCCTTTTTCAACACCCAAACACAGCAAACATCTGAGCGATCTTATTTTCGAAGGCAAGAAAAACAATCTGCGTGTGCATGTACCATTCAAAGACCTGAATAAAGAAGAGCTGGAGAAAGTTTTCAAAGGCATGGGTGAGTACATCGGCATAAATAAGTTCTTCAGAATGGTGGAGCGCGAAGCTGCGTATAAAATTCACTACCGCGTACTGCTCAGCAGGTACAGGGCATATACCAAATGTGCGGAGTGTGAAGGCTCACGTCTCAGGAAAGAAGCGCTTTATGTTAAAGTTGCCGGAAAAACTGTAAAAGATCTTGTGCAAAGCAATATTGAAGAGCTTCATTTCTTTTTCAAAACAGTTAAGCTTGATAAAACCCGTGAGAAAATTTCGGGAAGGATAATTGAAGAGATACGCAACCGGCTAACCTATCTGTATGAAGTGGGACTCGGTTACCTTACTTTAGACAGGTTAACCAGTACACTTTCGGGCGGGGAAAGCCAGAGGATAAATCTTGCAACTTCGCTCGGCTCATCACTTGTTGGCTCAATTTACGTGCTGGATGAACCAAGCGTTGGATTGCATCCCAGGGATAATGACAGGCTTATCAGAATACTGAAATCGCTCAGGGATATTGGTAATTCCGTTATAGTAGTTGAGCATGACCCTGATATGATAAATGCCAGCGACTATATGATAGATATCGGTCCCAAGGCTGGTGAGTTTGGCGGCCAAGTAGTTTATGCCGGTGATCTTAAAGATATTAAAAAATCTACTGATTCACTTACCGCTAAATACCTGACCGGTAAGCTTAAGATAGACCTTCCGGCCAGAAGACGCGCGATAGACGGGCATGTTATTTCAATTCGCGGAGCTTCGGAGAATAATCTGAAGGATGTAAATGTAGATATTCCCCTCGGTGTATTTGTTTGCATTACCGGCGTAAGCGGTTCGGGTAAATCAACACTGATAAGCGATATCCTTTATGGCGCGCTCAAAAAAAGGCTTGAAGGAATCTACAATGAAAAGATAGGGCAGTACAGAGAGATACTTGGACATCAGCATATCAACGCTATTGAGCTTGTTGACCAGACCCCCATCGGCCGCTCACCGAGATCGAACCCGGTTACATATATGAAGATATTTGACCTTATCAGGGATCTGTATGGCTCATTGCCAGCTTCAAAGCTGCGCGGATTCACCGCTGGCAATTTTTCGTTCAATGTGCCCGGCGGCAGGTGCGAAACCTGCGAAGGCTCAGGTGTTATCAAAATTGCGATGCAGTTTATGGCTGATATATATCTTGAGTGCGATGTATGCAAAGGCAAAAGATATAAAAGCGAAATACTTGAAGCTGAGTATAAGGGAAAAAACATTAGCGATGTTCTTCAGCTCAGCGTCACCGAAGCTATTGCCTTTTTTAAGGATTACCCAAGGATTACGGCCAAGCTAAAAATACTGGATGAAGTTGGTCTTGGCTATCTTAGACTGGGGCAATCGGCAACAACGCTATCAGGCGGCGAAGCTCAGAGAATTAAGCTTGCATTCCATTTGTCCTTCCAAACAGCAGGCGAGAAGACGCTCTTCATTTTTGATGAACCTACTACGGGATTGCATTTGTATGATATATCAAAGCTGCTGAAATGTTTTAATGAACTGATCGCCAAGGGGAATTCTGTAGTTGTTGTAGAGCACAACCTTGAAGTGATAAAGTGCGCGGATTATATAATTGATATCGGTCCAGATTCAGGAAACAAGGGCGGCGAGATAGTAGCCAAAGGCACACCAGAGGAAGTTGCGAAAAGCAGCAAATCATTTACAGCCGGATTTTTGAAAAAAATGCTGAAGTAAATTATTTCACCAATACCATTTTTCTGTTTTCTGTATACGCGGCACACTCAAGCCGGTAGAAATAAACACCGCTCGGCAGATCAGTGCCATCGAAAGATACACTATATGTTCCCGCCTGCAGTATAGAATTAGCCAATTCCTTTATAAGTTTACCTTCAATATTGTATATTTTCAGTTGTACATTTCCTGCTTCAGGCAGACTAAAATCAATGTTTGTCGAGGGATTAAATGGGTTAGGGTAATTCTGTGAAAGTACATAGTGTGCCGGAACCTGGGAACTGATCAAATTGATCCCTATAACAACCTGCATAGTAAATGTTCTTTCATGCACAGGGACCCTGTTACCAATGCTTTCTCCCCTTACTATTATCCGGTGGGTTCGCGGGTTATTTACGTTTGTAGTTTTTACTTTTATATAAACTGAATCCGGAATCGTTGTTATGCTGTCCGGACCAATGAAGCTATATTCAATATTACCTGATTGAGGCAATGTATCCAGCCGGATACTGAATTTTATTTTATTGTTATATGGACCTTTTACTCCGGGTATTTTTACTTTTAGCAGAATGCTGTCATTTGGAGAAAGCACACTTTGTTCCGGCTGGGTGAGCATGGCAAAATCAGGATAGTAAGCTGAAAAGCTTCCGAAATTATTATACCTTCCGTCTGTCCACGCTGCCAAAGAAGAATTTCCAATAGGCGAAATACCGTTATAGTCACCCATATAGCCATCGAAAATATTTGCAATATTATTCGGATTGAAAGAAGTCAGAGAAACAGGTTCATCAGGAATAAATGTGTTCCCTCCATCACTAGAAATTGTACCGTACAGTTTTGTTTGTAAGTTTTGGGGATCAAATCTTGAATCATACCAGGTGCAGTAAATTTTTCCGCTGACATCTACAGAGATAGAAGGAAGCCATTGATCGGCCGTTGTGTTATCGTCGTTAAGCTTTACAGATGGAGACCAATTAACGCCAAAGTTAGTTGACCTTGTGAACATTATATCCGCCTTATCCGTGCCAACCGGATTTGCTGTATAAACCAGGTAAACATTCCCTCTTGCCGGGCCGTTGCTGTTATCAGCGGCTATTTGCACACAGGCATTTACATCAATGCAGTTTTTGATCTTCTGCTGCTGATTGTTGCAGAGCTCTCCGGGGTGCTTAAACGAATCAGCGATATACTCCGGTAAAAAACTTACACCGGAATTCGTGGATCTTCTGACTACGACCCTGATGGTATCAGAGTTTGAGTCGTAGGTGTTAAAAGCATAATATACACTGCCTCCATCGATCGAACCATTAGGCCCAAGTGCGATCCATGGACAATATGCCTGGTTACCTGTGTTAACTTTTACCGGTGTATTCCAGTTAATGCCGCCATTTGTTGATCTTGAAATCCGTAAAAGCCTCGTTGTTGTCTGCCATTCCTGCCAAATAGCGTACAAAGTATTGCTGTACGGTCCGGAAGTTTTATCGGCAATTATACTCCATTTATCAGGTGATCCTGTATAAATAGTAGTAGGTCCCAGCCAGTTAAGGCCTTTATTAGTTGATTTAACAAGCGTAAGGTTGGAACCATTGATTTTGGTAATATAGACTATTCCTGCCGCATCGAAGCAAACAAACGGATCAACGGTGGCGGTGCCGGTTTTTTTCCAGTTGCAGCCATCGGTCGTTACATAAATACTGTTCATAAATAAACAAACAGTGTTAAAAGGGTCAAGCGGATTTGTCGCTATATACGGTTCGGCATAGTCGGTTCCATGATAGAATTCTTCAAAACCAACAGGGTCAATTATCCTGTTGAAGAGCGCCTGTTTCGGCAAAACGCTATTCTGTACAAAATCTGTTATGCGGCTGCCATTAAAACAGGAAGGGCAATTCTGCGCGAATAATGAAACAATAGGTGCAAAGATGACAAAAAGAGTGAATAATGTCTTCATTATCTTTCTCATATCCGCTGGTTTTTATTTTTCTAAAAGAGATTACTTGATCTTAATCAATTCATCATTCAGCAGCCCAACTTCATGCCTGAGGAAATTTACATCTTCATCAAGGAAATGACGAGCAAGCTGGCGGGCGCGTTTGACAGAGTTCATATTTATCTCACTTGTTATCAGATCCTCATCAAAGAATTTCGCGACCTTATCAACAGTGCCGAACGGATCAACTATCTCGCTGCCGCCCCAGAAATTCACACCGTCTTCATATCCAACCCTGTTGCAAAACACCATGTATAACGAAAGCAGCCTTGCATAAGCCTTATGCTGCTCGGAATTTATTTCATAATTTTTCAGCACTTTCGATTTGCTGTTCAGTGCAAGTCTTGTAGGTGAAACTGCTATCCCGATAATTATCTTTGCGCCTTTTAATGCCTGCAGCAGGGGGAGTGACATATGCCACAGGTCCTCACAAACCAGCAATCCAATCTTGCCGAACTTTGTATCATGCACATCTGCTTCTTTACCGCGGGAAAAATATCTTATCTCTTCGAACATTCCGTAATCAGGCGGGTAAACCTTCTTGTGTGTGAATTTCACAGCTCCATCTTCGATGTAAAAAGCTGAATTGTAAATGCCGAAATTCTCGTCTTCTTCTATACCGCCGCAGACTATGGTGATTTTCTTTGACTTATCACGCAGCGGCTTCAGAAGGGGAGATGTATATGGATTCAATGCCAGCTCCAGGTTAAGATCCTTAACCGAGTATCCTGTGAGCGAAAGCTCAGGAAATACAACCAAATCAGCCTTTTTTGCGATGGCCTTTTCGATATACTTTAAATGAAGCTTGATATTTTTTTCAATATCACCCAGTGCAGGCGATATTTGTGCGCAGGATACTTTGAATTTCATATTAT